>NZ_CP058557.1:3300000-3427112 GCF_018141165.1 Alkaliphilus sp. B6464 | reverse complement strand
TTAGCTAATAATGCAGTAAGACAGCTAGGAGTAAATGATTTTTTTGTATCGGTTTTAACTGAAGATAAAGATGATTTTCATCAAGTAATCGAGAAAGTAAATCAATTGTTAAATCAAAAAAAGGAGGCCTCCAGTGGAGAATATAAGCCGCCAACCTTTGATGCAGCAGTTAAGTATGCTCCAGATTCTAACTTCGTTTTAATTTCTTTACCAGGTAAATACGCCTTTGATGAGGCAAAAAAAGCTTTAGATAAAAATATGCATGTTATGCTATTTAGCGATAACATCAAGGTGGAAGAGGAAAAGAAGTTAAAGGAAATAGCAAGAGAAAAGGGACTTTTAGTTATGGGGCCAGATTGTGGTACAGCCATTATTAATAATGTTCCGTTGGCATTTGCAAACGTAATAAAGCAAGGTTCCATAGGAATTGTAGGGGCATCAGGCACAGGTACACAAGAAGTAAGTGTAATTATAGATAAGCTAGGAGCTGGAGTTAGTCAGGTAATAGGTACAGGTGGAAGAGATTTAAGCAAAGACATTGGTGGGATTATGATGATAGAGGCTATTAAGGCTCTAAGCGAAGACCCATTAACAAATGTAATTGTACTTATTTCTAAGCCACCAGCAGCAGAAATTGCTGAAAAGGTGTTAGCATTGGCAAAGGAATGTGGTAAACCCTTCGTAGTAGACTTTATAGGAGGAGACCCAGATACAATTAGACAATACGGTGGAGTGCCAGGATACACATTAGAGGATACAGCTTATAAGGCAGTTGCATTAGCTAATGGGGAAGAACCAAGGGATATGCTTGGTTTTGAAATAGCAGAAGAGAAAGTTGAAGATCTTGTAAATAAAGAAATAGCTAAATTACAACCAGATCAAAAATATTTGAGAGGAATTTATACTGGAGGAACACTTTGCGATGAAGCTATGAAACTATTATTTAATGAATTAGATGGAATCTATTCTAATATACCATTAAAGTCTGAATTTTTACTTGAAGATATACATATAAGTAAAAAACATACTTGTATTGACTTAGGGGACGATGTATTTACAGTAGGTAAAGCTCATCCTATGATAGATCCTTCAGGTAGACAGGAAAGATTAGTAGTTGAAGCCAAAGATGGAAGTATTGCAGTTATTCTAATGGATTTTGTATTAGGATATGGGTCTCATATTGATCCTGTGGGAGAGATGATTCCAAGTATTGAAAAGGCAAAGGCAATTTTAAAGGAACAAGGCAATGAAGTTATATGGGTTGCTTCTGTTTGTGGAACAGAGGGAGATCCACAGGACTTAGTGAATCAAGAACAGAGGTTAATAGAAGCAGGCTTTGTAGTTATGCCATCTAATGCTCAAGCAGTAAGATTTGTATCAAAGATTTTAAAGAATATTCAGTAGAGGAAGGGTGAATCATGATCAATAAATTTTTTGGTAAGGAAGTAAAAGTGATTAACCTAGGGTTAGAATCCTTTGCAAAGGATTTAAAGGCACAAAATATTAAGGTGGTTCATGTGGATTGGAGACCTCCAGCTGGTGGAAATAAAAAAATGATATCCTTATTAGCTAAATTAAAAAAATAATAGAAATAACTATATATTATTTACAGGGAAATAATTGTCAACTAGTCAAAGGAGATGATGGAATGATTCAAGAAAGAATTGATAAGGGCAATCAAGAGGCTCTTGAGCGAATTTTAAGTGCTCAACCAACCCTTGTTGGAATAGGTACTGCTGGAGAAATAGTACCTGGAATGACTAAAAAAACAATTTTACATGCAGGACCTCCAGTAACTTGGGATAAAATGAGTGGTCCTCTTAGAGGAGCTGTTATTGGTGGATTAATCTATGAAGGATTAGCAGCCAATGAAAAAGAGGCAATTGCCTTAGCTGAATCAGGAGAAATTCAATTTGACTCCTGTCACCACCATAGTGCAGTAGGTCCAATGGCAGGAGTAACAACTGCATCTATGCCAGTGTGGATTATACAAAATACAACCTTTGGTAACTATGCTTATTGTACATTAAACGAAGGTTTAGGAAAGGTACTAAGATACGGTGCCTATAGTCAAGAAGTAATTGAAAGATTAAAGTGGATTGAGACTATATTAGCGCCTGTGTTAAAGGATGCGTTAGCATTATCTGGACCAATTGATTTAAAAACAATGATCGCCCAAGTTGTTTTAATGGGTGACGAAGGTCATAACAGAAATAAAGCAGGTACATCTTTACTTATGAGAGAATTAGCGTCTCACATTGTTATGACAAAACATTCAGACAAGGACAAATCTGATGTATTAAAGTTCATGCATGGTAATGATCACTTTTTCTTAAATCTAACAATGCCAGCATGTAAGTCTACATTAGATCCAGCAGCAGGAATAGAATATAGTACCATTGTTTATGGTATGGCAAGAAACGGTACTGAGTTCGGCATAAGGGTTTCAAGCTTAGGAGACAGATGGTTTACAGCTCCAGCAGAAATTATCGATGGTCTATTTTTCCCAGGATATAGTGCAGCAGATGCAAATCCAGATATCGGAGATAGTGTTATTACAGAAACTACTGGAATTGGTGGATTTGCCATGGCAGCAGCACCTGCTATTGTGCAGTTTGTAGGGGGAACTCCAGATGATGCAATTAACTATTCTAAGTCAATGTACGAAATTACAGAGACTGAAAACAATACATATAAAATTCCTGTATTAAACTTTAGAGGTACAGCTACAGGAATCGATATTCGTAAGGTTGTTGAAACTACTATTTTACCAATTATTAATACAGGTATAGCTCATAAAGATCCTGGGGTAGGTCAGGTAGGTGCAGGACTTGTAAGACCTCCAATGAAGTGTTTTGAAGATGCCCTAGAGGCTTTTGTAGAAAAGCTTGAGGCAGAAGGCGTACTATAATAGAAAGCTTTGTTACTATTAAAATAAAAATAATAAAATTAAGGGGGAAACAAAAATGAATTTTTGGAACAATGTAAAAATGTATGATTTAACACAAAACTTAAGCCATTTAACACCACCATGGCCAACTTATGAGCCATTACAAGTTAAATTTTTTAAAAGGTTATCACCAAATGGAGCAAATGGACAATTAATTACAACATCAAACCACGTAGGTACTCATTTAGATGGACCGCTACATTTTGATACAGCTGGAAGGGACATTGCGTCATTACCACTTGAAAAATTAGTAGGACCTGGAGTTGTAGTTGACCTATCAGATATTTCTGAAGACTTTAGCATTTATACTCCACAAGACATTATGGATAGAGTAGAAGTTAAAAAAGGTGATATTCTAATCATTAATACTGGATATCACAAATATGGTTGGGATCAACCAGAAGCAGATGAAAGAAGATATATGTTAAGACATCCTGGTCCATCAATGGATTTTGTTGATTGGGTTAAAGAAATGGAAATTAAGTGGATTGGTGTTGACTGCGGATCTGCTGACCATCCAATGAACACTAAAATTAGAGATTGGGAACCAGGAGAAGCTAAGCGTTGTGATGAATATATGAAAGAAAAATATGGTAAAGGCTTAAATGAAATTTATCCGTGGCCAGAAGTATACCAAGCAATGCATATTAAGGTATTTCCAAAACCACACGAAATTATCCATGCGGAAAATGTAGGTGGACAAATTGATGAAATACTAAATAAAAGAGTAATAGTTGGATGCTTCCCATGGAAATTTGAAGGTGGAGAGTCTGCTATGTGCAGAATTGTTGCATTTGAAGAACAAGCTTAATTTAAAAAATATATATTTAATAATTGCCCGCCCTGGTGCGGGCTATTATTAAATTATGATTTGTTATCTTATTTTAGGAAGTACATAGATAAATTACTAATAGGAGGTTGTGTTATGAAAGAACATATAGCAGCCTGCGTACAGATCGCAGTAGAGCCAAATCAGATTCAACTTAATATCGATAAATGTTGTCATTGGTTAGAAAAAGCAGTTAAAGAATATGAGGCAGAACTGGTGGTATTTCCAGAGTCTATTACAACGGGATTCGCTCCTAATATGCCTATAGAAGAATTCTATGAAATACTTCAGCCAATTCCGGGAGGGCATACAGAGCAAATTCAAAGGCTAGCCAAGGAATTAGGGGTTCACGTTGTACTACCTCTTTATGAGCGTGGTCAAGAAAAAAATGTTGTTTTAAATAGCTCTGTACTAATTGATGATACAGGAGAAATTTTAGCTAACTATAGAAAAACCCATCCATTTCCAACAGAACGTTTGGGAGGAGGCGGTTGGACAACTCCAGGAAACAGTACAGTGGTAGTTGATACAAAACTTGGTAAGATCGGTATGATTATTTGCTATGATGGAGATTTCCCAGAGCTTTCTAGAGTATTAGCTCTAAAGGGAGCAGAAATTATTACAAGACCTTCAGCCTTATTAAGAAGCTATGAAATTTGGGAGATGGTTAATAAGGCTAGAGCTTATGATAATCATGTATATATGCTAGCTGCTAATGCGGTAGGTCCTGATGCAGGAAAGAACTATTATTTTGGTCATAGTATGATTATTAGCCCTATAGCACAAACCTTAGCTTTAGCAAGGGGAACAGAAGAAATAATTGCAGCAAAATTAGATCCAAACCCAATTAAGGATATTAGCTATGGTACAAAGTCACCAATGATATTTGATCATCTTGAAGATCGAAATGTTAGAGCATATGAGGGAATATTGCAGGAAGGTAAAAGTAGCTTCGAACCAGCTAGAAGAATACCTTATAAATAATTATGTGAGTTTGTACTTTAGTCTACTGTTGCAGGAAAAATTTTTAGATTTTTTCGATACTTTCAAATAATAGTACATGGGAGAAGAATATAAATGAGAAAAGAAAAAATTGTAATTGCTCTGGGAGGAAATGCTTTAGAAAAGGAAGGGATTCCAGCTACGGCGGAATCCCAATTAGAAACCATAAGAGAAACAGTTAGATATATAGTTGATATTATAGAAGATGGATATCAAGTAATAGTAGCTCATGGAAATGGACCTCAGGTTGGAAGAATTGTACTTCAAAATGAAGGAGCAGCTCACCTAACACCAAGTCTACCATTCGATGTATGTGGCGCTATGTCTCAAGGATATATAGGTTATCATATTCAGCAAGGAATAAAAAATGAATTTAAAAGAAGAGGTAAAGACAACGGAGTAATTAGTGTAGTTACACAAGTGGTTGTAGATCAAAATGACCCAGGGTTTAAAAACCCAACAAAGCCAATTGGGCCTTTTTATAGTGAAGAAGAAGCAAGAAAGCTGGAGATAGAAAAGGGATATAATGTGGTAGAAGATGCAGGACGAGGCTATAGAAGAGTGGTAGCATCTCCTAAGCCATTACAAATTGTAGAGTTGGATGGAATCAAAACATTAATTGATACTGGACTTACAGTCATTACCGTTGGAGGTGGGGGAATTCCTGTTATTAAAAGGCATGATGGCACCTTAGAAGGGGTTGCAGCAGTAATCGATAAGGATCTAGCTTCTGAAAAGTTAGCAAAAGATTTAGATGCGGATGTTCTATTTATTCTAACGGCGGTAGAACAAGTAGCTATTAATTTTAATAAGCCAAATGAAAAGTGGTTAAGTGAATTAACCATAGCTGAGGCAGAAAAGTATATAACTGAGGGTCATTTTGCCCCAGGCTCAATGTTACCTAAAGTAATGGCAGCTGTAGATTTTGCAAAGGGAAGACCGGGTAAGAAGGCTATTATCACTTCTTTAGAAGGGGCATTACGAGCGCTACAAGGTGAGACGGGCACTGTGATTATTGATAGATAGGAAAGGTGGTATAAGAATGAATCAGGCATTAGAAGGTATAAAGGTTTTGGATTTAACTAGAGTATTGGCAGGACCGTACGCTACCATGATACTAGCAGATCTAGGAGCTGATGTTATTAAAATTGAAATGCCCAATATAGGAGATGATTCAAGACAATTTGGTCCATTTGTTGGTGAAGAAAGTGCATATTTTATGAGTTTAAATCGTAATAAAAGAAGCATTACGCTGAATCTAAAATCTGAAACTGCTAAAGGCTTATTTGTAGAAATGATTAAAGAAGCTGATGTGGTAGTAGAGAATTTTAGACCAGGGACAATGGAAAAGCTTGGATTAGGTTATGATGAATTAAAAAAGATTAATCCAAGAATCATATATGCTGCTTCCTCTGGATTTGGTCACACAGGCCCATACAGTAAACGTGCTGCTTATGATGGTGTAGTACAAGCTATGGGTGGAATCATGAGTATTACGGGTGAAAAAAATGGTAAACCCACAAGAGTAGGTCCATCTATTGGAGATATTGCAGCAGGTATGTTTACTTCAATAGGAATACTAGCGGCACTACAATATCGAAATGTCACAGGGGTAGGACAAAAAGTAGATGTAGCAATGTTAGACTGTCAAGTGGCTATATTAGAAAATGCTATTTCAAGATATGTAGTTACTGGTGAAATACCAAATCCGGCTGGAAACCGACACTCCTCTATTGTTCCATTTGAGCCTTTCGAGACAGTTGATGGAGAAATTATGATTGCAGCAGGAAATGATACTCTTTGGACTAAGCTTTGTGAAGTGATGGAAAGAAGAGATTTAGCAGATCATGAATTCTTCAAAACTAATTTATTAAGAAATACTAACTACGATATACTACGTCCAATGATTGCCGAAGCAATTAAAACAAAAACTACATATGAATGGCAAGAAATTTTAGATAGGGTTGGGGTTCCAAATGGTCCGATAAATACAGTAGATAAGGTACTGCAAGATCCTCAAGTAATAGCTAGGGAAATGATTGTAGAAATTGAACATCCTGTAGCTGGAAGATTAAAAATGCCAGGAGTTCCTGTAAAATTAAGTGAAACCCCTGGAAGTATAAGAAGACCTGCACCATTATTGGGTCAGCATACAGAGGAAATCTTAAAAGAAATACTAGGATTCACAAATGAAAAAATTGACGAACTAATGAAGGAGAACATATTTTAATTTTTTAGTTGGTATATAATACACAACATAATTTTAAAAGGTTGCTGAATAATATATTTTTCACATATTATTCTTTTAAGCAGTAAAGGTATCATATACGTACATTCCCTTATTGTTCTTTTAAAAGGATATAATAGAAGTAAGTCGAATTATACTAAAAAGGGCGATGAGGGATAAATATTCTATTAGAATATGAGGAGCGAGATTAGATGATAAAACTTAAAGAAATGATCCTATATGCTATCTTCTTTATTATCGGAGCCATAATGTCATATGGATTTACGATGAAAAGAAACAAAAGAGCTTTAAAAGAAATTGAAAAGACCATAGAGGAATATGGTCAAGGGAATGTACTATATCGAATAAATACTGCAGAGGGAAATGGTAATTATAAAAGCATGGCAAATGCCTTTGAACATTTACATACAATGTTAAAAAATTGGGTTTTCGAATTTATTCGATCCTCCACAGTGATTACGGCTTCTTCGAAGATGGTAAAGGAAGATGCTCATAATTGTATGGAAACGATTAATAGTCTAAGTCATAATGTACAGTCATTTGCTGCTGGGGCACAGGGAGTAAATAGCGAAATTTTAAATTTTACGGCTCTATCTCAGCAACTATCAGTAAGCATTACTGAGGTAGCTAGCATTAGTGAGAAAATGAATGACAAGGCTAATGCGACGAGAAAAACAGTTTTTAATGGCAGCCAGGCTATTGAAGGGGCTATTAAAACTATAGAGGAAATAAGCCATTCTCTAGAAAACTCAGGGGATGAAATTAAAAGGCTAAATGAATTGATGGCTGAAGTTCAAGGAATCGCAGGGAGAATCAATGGAATTGCAGATCAAATCAATCTTTTGTCTCTTAATGCTGCCATTGAAGCTGCTAGAGCAGGAGAGCATGGAAAAGGATTTGCAGTAGTAGCGCAAGAAGTCAGAAAGTTGGCTGATGAAAGTGCGGATGCAGCTACAGAAATTGGAGGAATTATTAATGGCATAATTTATCAAGTAGGGGCTACTTTAACCCACATGGAATTAGGTATTAAACAAGGACGAGAAAGTGAAAAAATTGCCGTAGATGCTCGTGGACACCTTCAAGAAATTACAGAATCAATAGAAGATATAGTAACCTCAATAAACGGAATTACTCAAAGTATAGGAGAAAATGCTAAGGCAACAGAAGATATGGCAGAAAATATTGAAAAAATTGCAGCCTTTTCCCAGGAAACAACAGCCACTATTTATGAAATTGAGGATATGATGGATGCACAAAAAGAATTTATCGAAGCAAACGTTAACAGTATTAATGAGCTAGATAACATTAGTAGAAAACTAGATGTATTCGGCAGCGGATTTGATCGAATGTTAGGGGAATATCTAATTCAACTAAGTGAACAATTTGCTGATGATATTGTAAACAATGGAATAGATCAAAAGAAGATCAAAGAGTTTGCTCGAAAAACTGGAGCGGTGAATTTTTGTGTTAGTGACGAAGATGGACTGATGCATTATGCCTCCGATGATTCTGTGATAGGATTTAGATTACCTGAGGATAAGAATAGTCAAGCCTACGAGTTTAGAAAAATCTTAGGAGATAAATCTCTAAAGATATCCCAACGAATGCAAAAGAGAGATGTTGATTCAAAATACTTTAAGTTTGTTGGTGTGGCCAGAAAAGATCAAAAAGGAGTTGTACAAGCAGCCTTAGCATTAGATGATTTAGAGAAGTTTACATTAGATTAGTGAGGAGAAATAGGGATGAACATACATCATATTATCATCATTAAGGGAGCTGGGGATTTGGCGACGGGGGTAGCACATAAGTTATTTAGAAGTGGTTTTCCTATAATTATGACAGAAATTAAAGACCCCACCTGCGTCAGAAGAAATGTATCCTTTGCTAATTGTATTTATGAAGGTAAATGCGAAGTAGAAGGAATAAGGGCTAAAAAGGCAAATAATTACGAGGAAGTACTGGAAATAATAAGTCAAAATAGTATTCCAGTTATTATAGATAAGGAATGCAATATAAAAGATTATGTAAGACCTTTAGCATTAGTAGATGCGATTTTAGCCAAAACAAATACAGGGACTACTAGAGCAGATGCGCCGCTTGTTATTGGTTTAGGACCAGGCCTTGAGGCTGGAACTGATGTAGATATAGTAATAGAAACTAATAGAGGCCATAACTTGGGGCGTTTAATTTTTGAAGGTTATGCTGAAACTGATACAGGGGTGCCTGGAGAAATCGGTGGATATACTTTGGATCGAGTACTTAGGACACCTGCTGCAGGCATAATCCAGAGTTGTAAGCAACTTGGTGAATCTGTAAAAAAAGGAGAAGTGATTGCTCTAATTGGAGAAGTAGAAGTGAGAGCAGCTATAGATGGAATTATTAAAGGACTTATACATAACCAAAGCGAAGTAGAAAAAGGAATGAAAATAGGAGACATTGATCCTAGAATTAACATTAAAACAGTAAATACAATATCAGAAAAGGCTAGATGTATTGCTGGTGGTGTGCTAGAGGCTATTATGATTTATTATACAAAAGAAAATAATTTTTTGAAATAACAATAGAATGGTATCGTTTATTTGTAGTATAATGCGCATATTAGTTATATCATGATTAAATTGACAAAATTTTCTTAAAACATTTTCGTAGTAACTGATAACCTTTCATAATATACTGCATATTAAGGATAAGTAACACGACAGGAAGGTCGTGTTTTGTATACCCGCATATAGCAGCCAAATTCAAAGGTTGTTTATCTGCGGTATTTTTATGCCCATTTTTAGTAATACAAAATATATATTGAAAGGAGTGATGTAATATGAAAAGTTTAAGATATCAAGTTAAAAATCATCATAAAAATATGGAGGAATTAAATGAATAATAAAAAGATTGAAAGTTATGGTTATACAGATTTCTATAAAAGACAAGTAGAAGAATTGAGCACAAGTGATAGAAGCTTAATACCTGCAAGGGTTATAGAGGTTCATAGAGAGCAATACAAAACTGCAACAGAATTTGGTGAAAAAACAGCTAGGCTAAAGGGGTCATTATTTTATAATGAGGAGTTTAATAATGAATATCCTGTTGATGGTTAATCATATTTATGGAAACTAGCCCATTGATATTAATTAATGGGCTTTTTAAAATAAAACTATATGTAATGGATATGATATAATTATAAGGAAAGAGGTGGTAAAATGCACAGTATACTTTTGGTTGAAGATGATTCGACTTTGGCTATGGGAATAGAATATTCTTTAAAAAATGAAGGCTATAAGGTTAAATTGGCAAATAATGCAGCTTTAGCAAAACAGTTAATAGATGAAGAAACCTATGAGCTAATAATACTAGATATAACATTACCTGATGGTAATGGTTATGATTTATGCAAATATGTTAGAAATACTAAGGAGACACCTGTAATTTTTTTAACGGCATTAGATGAAGAAGTAAATGTTGTAATGGGACTGGATATTGGAGGGGACGATTATATTACAAAGCCCTTTAAAATAAGGGAACTTCTTTCAAGAATAAGGGCAGTGCTAAGAAGGTATTCACAAAAATCTCCTGAAGGTATTTTGAAATCGGATGATATTAAAGTGATTCAAATACAGAACAAGGTTTATGTGAATAATAAAGAAATATTTTTAACACCTTCTGAGTATAAATTACTGGTATTTTTAATGCTTAATGCTAATAAAGTGTTATCTAGAAATGCGATATTAGAAAAACTATGGGATATAGAAGGAGATTTTATAGACGATAATACACTTTCTGTATATATAAGAAGACTTAGGGAAAAGATTGAAAAAGATTCTTCTAATCCCTTCTATATAAAAACTGTAAGAGGGTTAGGATATACATGGGATAAAGAGGTAGGGGGAGAGTAGATTGGTAAGAAACAAGGAACTACAATCTATACTTATTAAAGTTATGATATTTCAGTTGTTGTTTGGAATCATAGTAGCTATTGTTGTTAATCATTATATGGGTAAAATAAATATGTCTATAGTGGAACAAAATCAAGCATTAATTGGAAGCATACTTAATAATGGGCCACAATTAGAAGAAGAAATAATCTATTATATAACTAAAGAGATAAGTACAGATAGTATTAAATTAGGAGAGGAAACTTTAAAAAAATATGGATATACTACAAAAATGGACAAGTCCTATAATCCTATATTAAAAAATACTGGTTTCTCTTTGCAAATAACTGTAGTTATTATTATAAGCTTATTTACATTATTTTTGGCTGTTATTATAAATAATGAATACAATAAAATTTATAGAAAAGTAAGTAAGGTGTCAAAGGCTGCTGAAAAGGTTGTTGAAGGAGATTTTAATGTTTATCTAAAAGATGAAGGTGAAGGTGAATTTAGTATATTAAATCATCAGTTTAATCAGATGGCAAATAGACTTAAAAATAGTTTTGAAATTTTGAAGAACGAAAAAATCTTTCTTAAAAATACTATATCAGATATATCCCATCAACTTAAAACGCCTCTGTCATCTTTAATTATGCTAAATGATCTTATGTTAGAAGATGAAGATATGGAAGTTACAGTAAGAACTACTTTTTTAGAAAGATCTAAGGTACAATTGGAGAGAATGGAGTGGCTCATAATAAATCTTCTAAAAGTAGCTAGAATAGAAGCCGGAGCTATACAGTTTAAGAGAGAAAAAGTTTACTTGAAAGATGTGCTACTTTTAGCTATGGAAGCTTTAAAGTCTAAATTTAATATAGAGAATATATCCATTGAGATCTCCAAAGATTTAAATGGAGTTTTTTATGGGGATAAAGAGTGGACAGTAGAAGCTTTAATAAACATACTGAAAAATTCTATTGAGCATAGTGATGAAAATCAAAATATTGAAGTTAAAATAGAAGAGACCCCTCTGTTTAGTAATATCACAATAAAAGATTATGGAAAGGGAATAGATAAGAAGGATCTTCCCCATATATTTAAAAGGTTTTATAGGGGAGATACTGGAGTGAAATCTGATAGTATTGGAATAGGACTAAATTTAGCAAAGTTAATTGTAGAGTTGCAAGAAGGGAGTATTTCAGTGAAAAGTACAGAAGGAAAAGGTACAGAGTTTACATTGAGTTTTCTAAAAGGAGTAAGTAATCTTACAAAAAAGTAATGTAGATATTCACCTCCTTGTAAGATTGATTTTCTATAATGATATTAGAACATTTAAAAGAGGAGGATGGATACAAATGGAGGTAGTAAAAGTTGTAGATTTATGTAAAAGCTATGGAAAAGGAAATACAAAAGTTGAAGCTTTAAAAGGTGTAAATTTAACTATAAACCAGGGAGAGTTTGTAGCTGTAGTAGGGGCTAGTGGATCTGGAAAAAGTACACTGCTTCATCTTTTAGGTGGAGTAGACAAGCCTACATCCGGTAAAGTGACAGTAGATGGAGTAGATGTATATAATTTATCAGAAAAGGAAATTTCTATATTTAGACGGAGAAAAGTAGGGTTTATATTTCAGTTTTATAACTTAGTGCCAGTGCTTACTGTAGAGGAGAATATGTTATTACCTTTGCTTTTAGATAATAAGCGAGTGGATAAAAAAGAGTTTCAGGAACTAATAGGTATATTGGGACTTGAAGAAAGAAAGCACCATCTACCTAATGAGCTCTCAGGCGGTCAGCAGCAAAGGACATCTATAGGAAGAGCTTTAGCCTATAAACCGTCTATAGTATTAGCAGATGAGCCTACTGGTAACTTAGATAGTAAAAATAGTAAAGAAATAATCGATTTACTAAAAATATCTGTAAAAAAATATAATCAGACATTAATACTAATTACCCATGATCTAAACATTGCATCTCAAGCGGATAGAATAATAACAATTGAAGATGGACTTATTGTAAAAGATGAGGTGAACTATAGTGAATAGCTATAAACAAATCACCTATAAATATTTAAAACAGCAACGAAATAGAACATTATTGACTATTTTAGGAATAATTATATCTGTAGCAATGATTTCATCTATAGGTACTATAATAGAAAGTGCCAGAAATTCTATGATAAAACAAGAAATAGAAGAAAATGGCAGTTATCATGCTAGCTTTAGTAATTTAGATGAAAAAGGAATTCATGCTTTAGAAAATCATGTAGAAATAGAAGAAGTAGGAATAAGCAAAAAAGAAGGGTCAGCTAGAGTAGCTGAGGTTACTGAAGAAGAAAAAGAGATGTTTGGAGATAGCACTCCCTATAGATATATAGAGGTTGAAGGCTACAATCAAAAGGCATTAGAGCTTCTTCCATACAAAATAAGTGAAGGAAGAAGTCCCGAAACTTCTAGAGAGATAGCTATAGAAAAATGGATGGTTAGTTATTTTGAAGAAGAGATAAAACTAGGAGACAATATAAAACTATCCATAGGAGATAGAAAACTAAACGATAATAAAGAGGAAATAGATTTTGAATTAATAGGTGAAAAGGAATATACAGTAGTAGGTTTTATTGAGCCAAGACTCAGATGGAGAGGAAACCTTATAACAAAGGGTATAACTGGAATTGCAGAAGAAGAGGATACAAGGGTAAACTATAGCGCTTATGTTAAGCTAACAAACATAAAAAATGCTCAAGAAAGATTAACTACTATAGCAGAAAGTATGGGTATAGATTCGGAATCTATTAGCTTAAATAATAAGGTGCTTAGACTTTCTGCTGAGAGTGCAGATGAGATGTTTAATGGAACTCTAAAGATGATACTAATATTTGTAGTAGGATTAATTATAGTTTCTACTATTGCAGTTATATACAATGCTTTTAATATTTCAGTATTAGAGAGAATATCTCAGTTTGGTTTACTAAGGTCAGTAGGTGCAACCCCGTCTCAAATAAGAGGGATAGTGTTAAAAGAAGCATTTATACTTAGCATAATATCTATTCCAATAGGAATTTTATCAGGAATAGGAGCTATGAAAATTGTTTTTTATATAATTAGCAAGTTAAAGTTTGACAATTCCTTCTTAAAAGGGATGGAAGTCAGTATTTCATTAACTGTACTTTTAATTAGTATAATAATAGGATTGATAACTGTGTTTTTATCCGCTATAGCGCCTGCAAGAAAAGCAGGAAAGGTATCTCCCTTAGAAGCAGTACGAAATACAGGTAGCTTTAAAAAAGAAACCTTTACAAAGGTAAAGAGATCTTCTTTTGTAAGGAAGCTACTAGGGGTAGAGGGCGAAATTGCTTATAAAAACTTAAGAAGAAATAGAAAAAGGTTTATCATTACAGTATTTTCAATGGTTATTAGTATATCCTTATTTATTACTTTTTCAAGTTTTTCTGACTATATGTTTAAGGCTGGAATTATAGAAACCTCTACTAGTGGAAACTTTTCTACATGGATGGAAGATACTGAGGATTTTGATATTATACAAAAAGAATTAAAGGGCATAAAAGATGTAAAAAGGGTGTATAAATTAAGAAAAATTGATGGAGAAGTTTTACTAGAAGAAAATAAAATTAGTAAAATAATGAAAGAAACAAGTCCACATGTTTTGAATGAGAAAGAAGAAGAATTAATAAAAATACACAATGTAGAAGTATATACTATTGGAGATGAAAATTTTGATGTGTTAAAAACAGTATTAGAAGAAGGGACTATTAATAGAGAAGAGTTGGAAAAGGATAATGGAGTTTTAGTTATAAATAACACCTATGTACAAAATATAAAGACAGGAAATCAAAAACTTATAGAAGGATACAACTTAAAGCCAGGAGATAAAGTGCCATTTTCAACTTATGATTATAATGAAGAAGATAGTGATGCGGCCTATAAAGAACTGGAGGTTAAAGGTGTACTCAAAAGAGGAATTTTAGGAAAAGGGTATAGCTTAGATGGAAGCATTCAGATAGTAACTACAGAAGACAATTTTAAAAATATTGTAGGTGAAAGTGCGGCAAGAGATTCTAGTATGATTATTGAAATGGAAGAAAACTTTGATCCAGATCCTATAAAATCTTATTTAGAAGAAAAAGAGAAAACTATGCCTTATTTTAATTATGTAGATTATGCTAAAGTGGCGGAAGAAAGTAAAGCGGCTACTATAGTAACTAGCATATTTTTATATGGCTTTGTAACTTTAATTACTCTAATAAGCAGTATAAATATAATAAATACAATAAGCACAAATATTATTTTAAGAACTAAAGAAATCTCAATGATAAAAGCAGTGGGAATGACCCAAAGGGGTATAAAGCGAATGGTTGCTTTAGAGAGTCTTTTCTATGGAGTCTATGCTGCTGTAATAGGAGGAGCAATAGGAACAGGACTTGCCTATATAATGTTTACTTTAATTATTCGACTTAGTGATTTTCAATGGGTTATTCCTTGGAAAAACATAGGTATAGCATGTGTTGGAGCAACTATGGTGGCTTTATTTTCGGGAATATTCCCTTTAAAACGAATTAACGAAGGTATAATAGTAGAGAATATGAAAGCTGATGAATAGAAAGTCGCCTGATGCTATTGCATCAGGCGACTTTTTTTAGGATAAATCTGTTGATTTAAGTCAAAAAATTATATATAATGCCTTTTGGAGTATATTAAAAATAAAATAATTATTATAATTATTTTAATTGTTACAAAAAAATATACATTTTAAAAGTAAATAGTATAGCATAAATAATATATTATGATATAATATATTACGGCAATTAAAAGTATAATTTATTTTTTCTAGGGAGGTATTCATTTTGAATAACGTTAATGAGTTGATTGACTCACATATTCTAAAATCTGACAAAGTCCACTATAATCTTCCGACACAGCAATTAATAGATATTGCAGTAGAGAAAGAGGATGGCTATATAGCTAAAAGTGGAGCGTTATGTATTAATACTGGAAAATATACTGGAAGATCTCCAAATGATAGATTTATTGTAGATGAGCCATTAGTGCATAATCACATTAATTGGAGCAAAGGAAATAAACCTATTTCTTCAGAGAAATTCGAAAATTTATTTAATAAGGCTATGGATTATATTGATAATAAGGAATTATTTATATTTGACGGCTTTGTAGGTGCTGATTTAGAGTATAGAATGCCAATTAGAGTCATTAATGAGTTTGCATATCAAAATTTATTTGCCCAACAGATGTTTATAAAGCCAAAAGAAGGCGAAAGAGAAAACTTTAAACCTGAATTTACTGTAGTTGCCTTACCTGACCTTAAAGCTGTGCCGGAAGTTGACGGTACAAACTCTGAGGTATTTATAATAATTAGTTTTGAGAAAAAAGTTGTTCTTATTGGTGGTACTAAATATAGTGGTGAAATTAAAAAATCTATATTTACTGTAATGAACTATTTACTACCATTTAAAAATGTATTACCTATGCATTGTTCCGCTAATATAGGTGAAGGTGGAGATGTGGCTTTATTCTTTGGTCTATCAGGAACAGGTAAAACTACTTTATCTGCAGATAAAAATAGAAGACTAATCGGTGACGATGAGCATGGATGGACAGAAAATGGAGTATTTAACTTTGAAGGAGGATGTTATGCAAAGTGCATAAATCTTACTGAGGAACACGAACCTCAAATCTGGAACGCTATAAAAGATGGAGCGATTTTAGAAAATGTAGTAATTGATGAAACTAGTGGTGAACCAGACTATGATGATGATAAATATACAGAAAATACCCGTGCGGCTTATCCAGTGGAGCATATTGATGGGGCTGTAATGGAAGGTAAAGGCGGAATTCCTAAAACGATTATTTTCCTAACTGCTGATGCTACAGGAGTATTACCTCCTATTTCAAAGCTTACAAAGGAACAGGCTATGTATCACTTTATGTCTGGCTATACAAGCAAGTTAGCTGGAACTGAAAGAGGAATAGTAGAGCCTACAGCCACTTTTTCGACTTGCTTTGGAGGACCTTTTATGCTTTTAAAGCCTCAAGTGTATGCTAAGCTTTTAGGTGAAAAGATAGAACAATATAATACGAATGTATTTTTAGTAAATACAGGCTGGACAGGTGGTCCTTATGGAGTAGGTAACCGCATGAAGCTTAAATACACAAGATCTATGGTTAGAGCTGCTATGAAGGGTGAATTAGACAATGTAGATTATATTAAAGATCCAATCTTTAACCTATCTATACCAACAGAATGTCCAGATGTACCTCAAACAGTTTTAGAACCATCTAATACTTGGGGAAGTGAAGATGCATATTATACAAAAGCAAATGAATTAGCAGAAAGCTTTATTAAGAACTTTGAACAGTTTAAGGATGTTTCTGAAGATATTAAAAATGCTAACCCTAAGATACTTGGCTAGAACTGCATAAGTAATGTAAAAAAGCTGACATACTAAGTATTTTTTACATTACTACCATTATTGTATAAATCATGAAAAAACGGATGATTGATAGTTTATTATCTATCAAAATTTTAGGTTAAAGTGTGTATGGAATAGATAATACAGATGTTTGTATATATAGCTTAACTTATATATAAACTCATTCTATCAACCTGTGAATAATAAGTCATAACAAAAAATTATTCTAAATAAACATTTGTTATTAAAAGATATTGTTTATTTTTGGACAACATGTTATAATCAAGAAAGATTAAATTTTATTTTAAAAATGGAGGCATGAAACATGAAGAGATTTATGGCTATGTTATTAGTACTTACTTTATCAGGTTCTATACTAGCAGGATGTGGTGCACCAAAGGAAACAGCTGGAGATGATACACCACCTGCAGTAACTGACCAAAAACCAGAAGAAAATGAAGCAGTAGAAGGAGAAATGGCGAAAATTGGTCTTGGACATATTACTTCAATTGCTAAATCTAAAGATTTAGAAGGTGAAAAAGCACCAGTTGGACAAGTAGATACTGTAATAGTTGCTGCTGGATTTGATAAAGATGGTAAAGTTATTAAAGTAACTATTGATACTGCCCAGACAAAAGTAGAATTTGATAAAGATCTTCAAGTTACAACTGATGTAGCTCAAAATGGTAAAACTAAGGTTGAACTTGGCGAAGAATATGGTATGAAAAAGGCTTCTCAAATCGGAAAAGAGTGGTTTGAACAAGCAGCTGCTTTAGGAGAGTGGATGGTTGGTAAAACAGTAGAAGAAATTAAAGCTATGGAACTTACAGACGGTAAAGTAGCTGATGCAGAACTAGCATCTTCTGTTACTGTTAGTGTTGGAGATTATATAGCTGCTGTTGAAGAAGCATATAACAATGCTATAGAAATTGGAAATGGAGCTGTGAAATTAGGTCTTGGAACTGAAATTTCAATGGCTAAATCTAAAGGATATGCAAAAGTAGATGATAAAGAAACTCTACCAGTTGCACAAGTTGATACTGTAATGACTGTTGGTGCATTTGATGCAGACGGTAAAGTTGTTGGAACTATAATTGACAATGCTCAAACTAAAGTTCAATTTGACGCAGAAGGTAAAGTAACTACAGATAAAAATGAAGAGATTAAAACTAAAGTTGAATTAGGAGCAGAATATGGAATGGCTAAAGCTTCTGAAATTGGAAAAGAGTGGTTCGAGCAAGCTGCAGCTCTTGGAGAATGGATGGAAGGAAAATCAATAGATGAAATTAAGTCTCTAAAAGTTAAAGAAAGAGATGAATCTCATAAAAATGTTCCAGATATTCCAGAACTTACATCTTCTGTTACAATTACAGTTGAAAGTTATTTAGCTACTATTGAAGAAGCTCTTACAAACGCAAAATAATATATATTAAGTAATATTACTATAAATAAGAGAAACTACCTTAAAATGACTTTAATTTCATTGAAAAGGTAGTTTCTTTTTATATTAAATATGAAAAAACATACTGTATTTTATAATACTTTTTTAAATACAGTATGTTTTTGTTTTTTATTATGTATGCTATAGCCTATTTAGATTTATTCCATCTAGAATTATCCATACATGTTTCACTTCCATCGGTAATTAGTTCAACAACTAAAGGTTTAGATAGATTTTCAAACTTGCTCTTTAATATATCTAACTCTTCAATATTACTAATTTGAACAGCATCAATTCCCATAGCCTTTGACATATCGGTAATTGATATTCTTTCGTATGTACAAGCACCTTTATGGCTTCTACCAAAAACAAATCTGCCCCCATGTTCTACTAAGGCTAACATTGCATTATTAATTACAAAATAAATAATAGGCATATTATGTTCCTTAGCTGTTAATATTTCCATACCATTCATAAAAAATGATCCATCACCTACTATTACTGCATAGGTTTTGCTTGGGTCGGCCATATATGAACCTAGAGCCCCTCCCACCGCTGTACCCATACAAGCATAGTTAAGACTTGTTTGGAAATCCATATTTTCTTTTAATAATAAATATCTAAAAGAAAAATTCATATTTTCTCCCATGTCTTGTACAAAACATGTGTTGTCAGGTACAATATCTGTTATTTTGTTCATGAATAATTGTAGGGATAATCCTGTATGATTTTGTACATAAGGAGCATTAGCTTCTTGCTTTATATCTAATTTATTATTTTCTGTATCTATGATAGATTCATTTAGCTTATTAATTGCAAGCTTTAAATCACAAAACACAGGTATATCTGCTTTAAATATTTTATTTAATTCTGTTTTATCCCAATCTATATGTATAACTTTTTTGTCTTCTACCAAACTTTTATTATATATTACTGTAGACATTTGTCCCAAAGATGTACCGAGTATAAGTGTACATTCAAATTTGGTAGTATTTATATAGTCTGCGGCTCTATCAGTTGTACACCATCCATAGTTACCTAGATTAAGCTCAAAGTCGCCATTAATAATTCCTTTTGCATTAGGTGTTGTGATAATAGGCCACTGTAGCTTTTTACTTAGGGATTTAATTTCCTTAGATAATCCTCTAGCTCCTCTTCCTACCATAATAACGCCAGTTTTATTTGATTTAATTGTATCTATAGCTTTATTTAAACTATCCATATCATATTTAGGAGCAAGGGCTTCTCTGTTAATTGATTCGGGGATATCACCTTCAAAAGGCATAGCTTGAATATCTGCTGGTATTGAAATATGTACAGGTCCATGAGGTGGAGTTAAAGCAATTTCAATTGCTTTTTTAACTTCCTCTAAAATATTTTCTTTATCAAAAATAGTTTTGCTATATTTAGTGATAGGCAAAGTAATATCTGTTGTTATTAATTCTTGTAATGCATTTTTATTCATAGTAGCGTTATTAACATAACTACTAAAGATAACAACGGGAAGTTTATTTCTATATGCATCAGCTATTCCGTTAATCCCATTGTTTACTCCAACGCATCCTCCAACAAAGCATACGCCTAAATCTCTAGTTAAATCAGAATATCTACCAGCCGAATATGTGGCAGCAGCTTCATTTTTCACAACTATATAATCTATATCACAATCATTTAAGCCATCATTAAAAGCTGACATTTGAGCTGTAGGAATTCCAAAAGAACAGGTTACACCATTATTATATAAAAACTTTAAAATTGCATCAGATATTCTCATAGTACTTTATCCTTTCATCAACATATTTTAGTTGTTAATTAGTAAATCAATATTTTTATCAATTATTTTTTCACACTGACTTATTTGTTCCTGAGTCAGCTTATAATCTTTATTTATAAACGCAATATCAACAATACCTACAACTTCATTGTTTTGAATTACAGGAAATAAATATATGCTTTTTATGTCCAAAACTTTAAATTCAGTTGGTTTAGAAGATAGATCATTGGTATTATCAATGGCACATAATGTCTTTGTTTCAACTAACTTTATTAAAAAATCACTATCCTTTACAAAGGAACGATATTTTCTATGAAAGTTTATCCATTTTTCTAATGGTAGAAACTCCGTATCATTTTTATAAATAGGAATTAATTCTCCATCTTCTATGGATAGGTAAGCAATTTCCTCAATTTTGATAATTGTACTAATTTCTTTGAATAGTCCTTTTAATACTTCAACCATGTATATCCCTCATTTTCGTAGTGGTTATTGTATTCACTTAATTTATACTAATGCCATATAGAGTAATGACTTCTGCATATAAAATACAGAAGCCATATAAGGATATATTAGAAACCTTGGGATTTAAGCCATGCATCAGCTTCTTCAAGGGTAGTAAATGCTGTAGGCTGTGTGTTAGATCCTTTTGAAAGCCTATTCATTTGCATTTTTATAATGGAGCTTTCAACAATAATAGCACCTTGTTTCATGCCATTTTCTAAGCACCAGTTAAGATGTGTATCGCCTCCATCTAGAGTTGTTGTTTTATAATTTCTTAAATCTGAACATTTTGCCCATTTTTTTCCTTTTAATAATGAAGCTACTTTAGAAACATAATCTTTATGCATACTCTCAATGTCTAAAAAGCCATTGAAGGTTTCATAGACAATACCTCTATTGGCATCTACCTTTAGTTCATAAGTTCCTTTTGAGTCTTTAATAACCATAATAAATCCTCCTCAGTTCTTTGTTTTTTACATATTGTGACAAAATAATACATAAATAATGGAAATCCGACAATACATATATATTATAAAAAAAACATACCAATATCAAGTGCTTATGTAAAAATTTTCATCAAATTACTGAATTTTTTATAAAATAGGACTTTTGTAGGATATCATATATAAAACTATTAATTTTTAATATAAATATTTAATTAAATAACATAATAGGCTAATTGTTATTGTTTGATGCATTATATTTTGTTATTATATATAAGGGTGATATAAATGAGAAAAATAACTTCAGTAGGCATCGTAGTAATTGTAGTTATATCATTATTAGCGGGATGTCAAATAAGAGAAGAAGAAACATATAATAAATATAGCGACAGTTTTTTTGATACCTTTGATACAATAGTTCAGGTTGTAGGGTATACAGAAACAGAGGAACAGTTTAACTCCTATGTTGAAAAGATGAAATCTAGATTTCAGCAGCTTCATAAGCTATATGATATATATAACAACTATGAAGGAATTAACAATGTAAAAACAATAAATGATAATGCTGGAGTAAAGCCAGTAAAAGTTGATAAAGAAATAGTAGATCTTATTGTTTTTGCTAAGGACTGGTATAGCCGAACTGGTGGTCGAACGAATATTGCTATGGGTTCTGTGCTAAGAATATGGCATGATTATCGACAAGAAGGAGAATATGATCCTGAAAATGCTGAGTTACCTCCTATGGATGAACTAATAGCTGCATCGAAGTATACGGATATAGATAATGTTATTGTAGATGTTGAAAAGAGCACCGTATATCTTGCGGATAAGAACATGAGATTAGATGTAGGTTCAGTAGCTAAAGGCTATGCAGTTGAGGTAGTAGCAAAAGAAATCATGGAAGAAGGGTTTACATCAGGAATTATAAGTGCTGGCGGTAATGTTAGAGTGTTAGATAAACCACTTGATGGTGTTAGAGAAAGATGGGGTATTGGTATACAAAACCCTAATAAATCTATAATTTCTGATGAGGGTAATATCCTTGAAACAATTTTTATTAATAATGCTTCTGTAGTAACCAGTGGAGATTATCAAAGATATTATGTTATAGATGGAAAACCTATTCATCATCTTATAGATCCTAAAACACTTATGCCAGGAGATTATTATCGTGCTGTTACAGTGGTAGCAGAAGATTCTGGTGTTGCAGATTTTTTATCAACTGCTGTATTTCTAATGCCTTACGAAGAAAGCAGGAACCTTGTTAATAGCTTTGATGGGGTTGAAGCTATATGGGTTATGGAGGATGGAACAGTAGAGGTAACTGATGGTATGAAAAAAATAATGAAAAGTCACGGTGCAACAGGAGCAAAGGCAGAATAATATAATAGACACTATAAAAATAAAAAAGTATACTTTCTTAGACTTATAAAAAGCTGATAAGTAAGAGTTATATAACTCTCACTTATCAGCTTTTTATTGTCGAGATTCAATTTTCTCTTGAATTTCCTTAAACACTTCTGCTAGCCATTTATAAAAGTGAATAATGCTATCTATTTTTTTTGAATACTGAGATAGAGCAATTTGTAGTTCTGGATCCTCAACTGTTTGTGAAAGAATATTTAATTGCTCCAATATTTCATTAAAGGTTTTAGTATTGTGGTAAATTGCAGAGTGCCAATTTTCTATAAATGCATTTGAGAAGGTTTTATACAAATCTTTCTCTACCATATATAAATCTTTCCTTATGCCTTTTTTCCATATTCGCTCAACCATTTGAGCATCTAGCAGACTACGGACACCTGTACTCATTGAGGTTTTGCTCATTCCTAAGGATTGGCTCATCTCATCTAAGGTCATTGGATTATTTTCAAGAAACATAATTGAAAACAGGCGGGATTCGGAAAGTGTAAGCCCATACAGATTAATTAATTTTGTTAAAGTTAAAGTAGCTTCATTTTTTATTTCTTCAATTTCGTTTATTATTTGTATATCACTTTGAGTCATTAAAGGGTCTCCTCCTTATAGTACATGTTTCAAACTATATTATACCACGTACTACATAATATTCTATAGTTAATAAAATAAAAAATCAAGAAAGAACAATAGAACTAAATTGGAGTAAAGTAGAGCATTATTAAGAATGATCTAACATATGTTCGTACAGTTTAAACTGTACGTTTAGTTTATGCAATATCAACAGATTTAACGTTTGAAGTGTTTAGGTAAAATTTAGTATAATATATAAGTAAGCTGTAAAACTAAATGGACGAGTTTATAACCAATATCAAGTGTTAAACAATAAATGAGGTGAATATATGCTAAAAATTGAAGTAAAAGGATTGACAAAGATCTTTGGCAGAAATCCAAAGCAAGGCATACAACTGTTAGAACAAGGAAAAACAAAAACGGAGATTTTAAAAGAAACAGGAATGACCGTAGGTGTAAATCGCGTATCATTTGAAGTATACTCTGGAGAAATTTTTGTGATTATGGGATTATCGGGAAGTGGAAAGTCTACTCTTATTAGATTAATTAATCGCCTAATCGAGCCGAGTGCAGGTAGTGTACTAGTAGATGGTGAGGATTTAGCCCAAATGGATAAATATAAACTAAGAGAAACTAGAAGAAAAAAATTAAGTATGGTTTTTCAAAAGTTTGGATTATTTCCCCATCGTACTATTTTAGAAAATGCTGGATATGGGTTAGAAGTACAAGGTATGGACAAAAAAGAGATTCATGAGAAAGCTATTAATTCGTTAAAAATGGTAGGGTTAGAAGGATATGAAGATCAATACCCTAGTCAATTATCGGGGGGAATGCAACAAAGGGTAGGTCTTGCAAGAGCTTTAGCTAATGATCCAGATATTTTATTAATGGATGAAGCCTTTTCAGCACTTGATCCACTAATCAGAAAAGAAATGCAAGATGAACTTGTAGAGTTACAATCATCTATGCAAAAAACAATTATATTTATAACCCATGACTTAGATGAGGCACTCAGAATTGGAGACAGAATTGCATTAATGAAAGATGGGGTGATTGTACAAGTTGGTACCCCAGAGGAAATTATGACGAATCCTGCAAATGAATATGTAGAAAAGTTTGTGGAAGATGTTGATAGGTCTAAGGTCCTTTCAGCACAACATGTTATGAAACGTCCAGAAACTATTGATATTGAAAAACATGGTCCACGAGTTGCGTTACAGCGTATGAAACAAGTTGGAATTTCAAGTATTTATGTTATTAATAAAAATAAACAGCTTCTTGGAGTTGTGACTGCAGATGCGGCATCTGAGGCTGTAAAGGATGGAAATAGAAATATCTATGATGTAATGGAGACAGATATTCCTAAGGTTTCGCCGGATTTATCATTAAATGATTTATTTGAGGTAATACACAATTCTCCAGTTCCGGTAGCTGTTGTTGAAGACAAAATATTAAAAGGAATTATCGTTCGTGGAGCTGTACTAGCAGCTCTTGCAGGAAATGAGGTGAAAGATGATGACTAACATACCCCAAATACCCCTAGTTAAATGGGCTGATCTGCTTGTAGCGTGGTTAAGAAAAGATGCTCAGTGGTTTTTTAGCCCAATTAAGACTTTGCTAGATGGATTTGTAAGTGGATTAAGCGAAATATTAACAACTATCCCACCATTACTTTTTGTTATTATTATTGTAGGATTAACTATATTTATAACTAAGAGAAAATGGGGATTATCCATATTTGTTTTACTTGGGCTACTATTAATACAAAATCTTGGATACTGGGAAGACACTATGCTAACTCTTTCGTTAGTTTTAACGGCTAGTTTAATATCAATTATAATTGGTGTTCCTCTCGGAATTTGGATGTCTAGAAATAAGATAATACAAGATATAGTAACCCCTATATTAGACTTTATGCAAACCATGCCTGCCTTTGTTTATTTAATACCAGCAGTTTCTTTTTTTGGAATAGGAATGGTACCAGGAATTATTGCTTCGGTTATATTTGCAATGCCTCCAGTTGTTCGATTAACCAATCTAGGCATTCGACAGGTTTCTACAGAACTAATTGAAGCGGCAGATGCTTTTGGATCGACTAGCATGCAAAAACTGTTTAAAGTTCAACTTCCAATGGCTAAAAATACGATAATGGCAGGTATTAACCAAACAATTATGTTGGCGTTATCTATGGTTGTTATAGCTTCAATGATAGGTGCTGAAGGTCTTGGAGTTGAAGTCTTCAGAGCTGTTACAAGAAATGAAGCTGGACAAGGCTTTGCATCTGGACTATCTATTGTAATATTAGCTATAGTATTAGATCGTATTACCCAAGCACTAAACATACAAAAACATTCTTAAGAAGTTAATTCTTATATACTATTATCCGTTGTTTGTTATAATTTTCAGCAAGCAATAGTAGAAAATAAAGGGAGGAACAAATTAATGATTAAAAACAAATGGAAAAAACTTAGTGTGCTAGTATGCACTATATTAGCTTTAACTATAGTAGGTTGCAGTAGCAATAGTGGGAATAATGGGGCATCAAATAAAAATTCCGAAAAAACATTGGGCCAACAAGTAGATTATAAAATTATAGGTATAGATGCTGGTGCAGGAGTAGTACAGGCTGCTGAAAAAGCTGTTGAAGATTATGATTTAGATTTTAAGGTACAAACTAGTTCTGGAGCTGCTATGACTCAAGCTCTTGGAGATGCAATTGAAAATAATAGGCCTATTATAGTTACTGCTTGGACACCACATTGGAAATTTGCTAAGTATGACTTAAAATATTTAGATGACCCTAAGGGATCATTTGGTGGAGAAGAGAAAATTCATACAATTACGCGCTTAGAATTAAAGGAAGATATGTCAAATGCTCATAAAATCTTAGATCAATTTTATTGGACTCCAGAGGATATGGAATCTGTTATGCTTAAAGTTAATGAGGGAGAAAATGTAGTCGAAGTTGCAACACAATGGATTAATGACAATCAAGATAAAGTAAGCGAGTGGACAGACGGTGCACACAAAGTAGATGGAGAAAAAATTAAACTTGCTTATGTTGCTTGGGACTCAGAAATTGCATCTACTAATGTTATCGGAAAAGTATTAGAGGATATGGGATATAATGTTACACTTACACAGGTGGAAGCAGGACCAATGTGGGCTGCCGTAGCCAGTGGAGATGTAGACGCTATTGTTGCAGCATGGTTACCAGGAACTCATGAAAAGTATATGGCAGACTACAATGATCAAGTAGAAGATTTAGGTCCAAACTTAGAAGGAGCAAAGATAGGTTTAGCTGTTCCCGCGTATATGAAAATTGATTCTATAGAAGATTTAGCTAAATAGATTATTAGGTAAAAATAGGCCCAGTAATAGGCCTATTTTTATATACCTTTATATATTTTCTTTGGTGAAATTAGGTTCAGATGTTTCGGTTGTAGATTTAATGGTAAATGTTATTACAGTTGATATTACTAGTAATATCAAAGCTACAATGTAGGCTGTATTATAACTATTTGTAGAGTCAAATATAATACCAGATAAAATAAGACTAAATCCATGAGTATACTTCCTATGGTTGCGGTTAGTCTTGGACCTTTAGCATCTTGAAGCCTGCCAAATATAAAAAAATAATTATTTCCAGAATATTACAATATTAAGATTAGCTATATACAATAAATTTAGAGTAGAAAGGTATATAATGAAAGATAGTAAAAATAGTTATATTTTTAACAATTATTTTAAAAAATGTAATATTTAATGGAATTTATATGTAAATTTTATATTTTAAAATCTTAAATTATATATAATAAATAGATAATACAAAAAAAGACAAAAAATGCTTAAATACGACATAATTCTTCAAAACACTACTATTAAATTAGTATTGTTTAAATATAAAATGAATTTGTTTGTATAGTTAACTATAAAGCAAAATGTACCGAATAATAAAAATAATTAATTAATAGAAAAATATATTGTCTATTATTTAACTATCTGATATAATCAAATAGTAGTAAAATTTACTTAAAAAGTGGAGGGAGAAACATGAAAAAAATTTTTTCGATCTTTCTAGTACTTATTTTAATGGTTTCTATGTTAGCGGGATGTACACCAAAGAACACATCTTCAAATGAGACACCACCTGCGGAAAATACTTCTCCAAATGAGAACAAGCCTGTAGAAGATACTTCTTCAAATGATGGAAATATTGTAAAGATAGGTCTTGGGCATAGTACATCTATTGGCAAATCTAAAGATCTTGCAGTAGATAAAGATGGCAAAGATATTCTTCCGGTAGGTCAGGTCGATACAGTTATTGCTGCTGTTGGATTTGACAAAGATGGTAAAGTGGTTAAAGTAACTATTGATACTGCTCAAACTAAAGTAAACTTTGACAAAGATCTTAAAGTAACTTCTGATTTAACAGCTGTGAATAAAACCAAGGTTGAGCTAAAAGACGATTATGGAATGGTTAAAGCTTCAGAAATTAAAAAAGAATGGTATCAGCAGATTGAAGAGCTTGAAAAATGGATGATAGGTAAGACTGTAGATGAGATTAAGTCTATGAAGGTTAAAGAACGGGATGAATCTCACAAGAGTGTACCGGATGTACCAGAACTTACATCACTTGTAACTGTAACCGTTGAAGGTTATATAGCAGCTGTTGAAGAAGCATACAAAACTGCAGTTGAAATTGGGTCAGGTGCCGAAACATTAGGTCTTGGACATGAAATTTCAATCGGTAAGTCTAAGGGACTTGAAGTTAAAGACGGCAAAGAAACTCTACCAGCTGCACAAGTTGACACAGTAATGGCTGCAACAGCTTTCGATGAAGACGGTAAAGTTGTAGGAACTATAATTGATAATGCGCAAACTAAAGTTGAGTTTGATAATAAAGGTATAATAACTACAGATAAAAATACAGAAATTAAAACTAAGGTTGAACTTGGTGATGCATATGGCATGAAAAAAGCATCTACAATTGGTAAAGAATGGTTTGAACAGATTGCAGAGTTTGAAAAGTGGATGGTTGGTAAGAGTGTAGACGAAATTAAGGCTTTAAAGGTTAAAGAACGTGACGCGTCTCACAAACATGTGCCAGATATACCAGAACTTACATCAACTGTAACTGTAACTGTTGAAGGTTATATAGCTGCTGTTGCAGAGGCTTATGCAAACGCCAAATAAAGATAGCATATAATAAATAATTTATTAAAAACTCCCCTATCAATTATGATGATTGGGGAGTTTTGTTTAATCAAAATTAATTAATATTATAACAGCATTTAAGTACTAAAAGTTAGCTATAATCAGAGACTAGTTAGCTCAATAATTAATATGAAAATCATGGTTTGAAAAATGTATTTCAACCATGATTTTTGTTATCTTACCCATGAAGTGTATTTTTTTCAACGAACAAATTATATTATTTTATTAACTAGAAGAGTATTAGACTATAAGTATTAAAAGATCTATTTGTTAAAAAATAAGCAAAAGGAGTTGATGAGCCAAGATTAGTTAGAACATCTTTACATTTAAAAGAGGGTTAATAAAAGGGGTATTGAACAATTAGAATGGGGTGAGAGTATTGAAACTTTTGAAGCAATTAGCAATAATATGCGGTATTTTCTTTGCGGGGCATATTTTTCAAACATTAACAAAATTTCCCATACCCGCAACAGTTTTAGGAATGATTTTTCTCTTAATATTACTTCTTGCGGGAATTGTAAAGCTTGAACAAATTGACGCTGTAGGTCAATTCCTTCTAGATCATCTGACATTTCTTTTTATTCCGGGTGGAGTTGGACTAATAGCATCTTTAGATCTTATTAAAGATCAATGGTTGCAAATTTTAATTCTTATTGTGGTATCAACTTCTATAGTCATCACTGTTACTGGCTTAACAGTTCAAGCTTTAAAAGGTGGTAAAAAGGAGGAGAAGATAAATGCTTGATTTAGTAAACGTGCCAGTCTTTGGAATTCTTATTACACTTGTAGCTTATGAAATTGGAGTTTTAATAAATAAAAAGACTAAACAACCACTTCTTAATCCGCTACTTATTGCTATAGGCTTAATAATTGCTTTATTAATGGCTACTGGTATTGAGTATGATGTTTATAATAAGGGTGGAAGTATAATCAGCTTCCTTCTAGGGCCTACAACCGTAGTGTTAGCGATTCCACTGTATAAACAAATAAATAAATTAAAAGAAAGTGGTATTGCTGTTGTAGTTGGTATATTTGTTGGTTGTGTTACTGCATTAGTTGGAGTATTTTATCTAAATAAACTAATTGGTATAGTAGATCCTGTTGCAATATCATTATTTCCTAAATCTGTAACAGCAGCTATTTCATCAGAAATTTCAAAGCAAATCGGAGGTATTCCCGCTTTAACTATAGCTGTAACAGTACTTACAGGTATAACAGGAAATGTTTTAGGACCAATTTTAATTAAGCTTTTCAGAATAAAAGACGAAGTTGCAGCTGGTATAGCTTTAGGTACAGCTTCCCATGCTATTGGGACTGCAAAGGCCATGCAAATGGGAGAGGTTCAGGGCGCAATGGGATCTCTTGCAATAAGTGTGGCAGGTTTATTCACAGTTTTCTTAGCGCCCTTATTACTTCAAATATTATCTTAATTTTAAAAAATAATTTAAGGAGGAAATACTATGATTAAAAGAGCAGGAGAATTAAGAACAGATGTAGTTACAAATCTAATGAAAGGTGACGGAGACATAAACCGAGTTCATTTATTTGAATCAGAAGATTTCTGTGGAAAAGGAAGATTGTATGCAAGACATATTATAGAGTCAGGAAATTCTATTGGATTCCATAAGCATGAAGGAGAGCAAGAAGCATATTACATATTAAAAGGTAAAGCATTATATAGTGACAACGGTAACGAGGTAGAAATACAAGCAGGTGACTTTACTCTTTGTAGAAGTGGAGAAGGTCATTCGATTAAAAATACTGGAGATTCTGACTTGGAATTCATAGGTTTAATTCACAACGTTTAAGGATAAGTATTTAATAAGCCATATAAAATTTAGGAGGTAGATATATATGAAAACTAAAAAACTAGTTATGATTCCTGGACCAACACCTGTAGTTAGATCTATTCAGGATCAAATGGGTAGAGAAACAGTTGCATTTGGAGATCCGGCTTTCGTTAAGGACTACAAAGACCTATTAACAGATATGAAGGAAATGTGGGGAACATCAGGTGAAGTATTTGTAATTGCTGGTACAGGTACAATGGCTATGGAAATGGCAATTGCTAACACCTTAAAAGCTGGTGACAACCTACTTATTGTATCTCAAGGATTCTTCGGTGACAGATTTATTGATTTGTGTAAAAGAAAAGGTATCAATGTTGATGTAATTGGAAGTGAATGGGGTACAATTGTACCAGTAGCAGACATTGAGGCAAAATTAAAAGACAAGAACTATAAAGCTGTTACTGCGACTCACGTTGATACTGCCACAGGAGTAGTTGCACCTATTAAAGAAATTGGAGAAGTAATCAGTAAGTTCGAAGATACTTTATTTATAGTAGATGGAGTTTGTGCTACTGCTGCGGAACCTGAATACGTGGATGAAATGAAAATAGACGTATTACTTACAGGAACGCAAAAAGCTTTTGGTGTTGCACCAGGACTTGCAATTGTATGGGCGGGACCTAGAGCATTAGAAAGAAGAAAAGCATTAGGCACTATACCAGAGTATTATATAGATTTCGAAAAATGGTTACCGATAATGCAAGATCCTTCAAAATACTTTGCTACACCAGCTATAAATCTTATTTGGGCCTTAAAAGAATCCGTCAGACTTATTAAGGAAGAAGGGTTGGAAAATAGATATAAGAGACACGAAAAAAATGCAAGGGCAATGCAAGCTGCTTTAGAGGGTCTAGGATTTAACTTACTTGCACAGAAAGAATGTAGAGCGGTGACCTTATCCAACGTACTATATATGGAAGGTATCGATGATGTAGAATTTAGAAAAATGTTAGCTGAAGAGGGTATTGTTGTTGCTGGTGGACTTGGAGCCTATGCGGGCAAAATGTTTAGATTAGGACACATGGGTAATATAGACATTCACGATATGGTATCTGTAATTGCAACTATAGAAAGGGCATTATATAGAAGTGGTAAAGATGTGGAATTAGGTAAAGGTGTAGGTATTTTAATGAAAGAATTACTAAAGTAAGGTAAATCTGAATAATATATATTAAGGAGGATAGGCAGTAACAACGCTTATTCTCCTTTGCCATTAATACCATAATTGTAATATAATCAAATTGACAATAAATTAACAGGAAGGAGAGCTAAAACTGATAATTGACATATTTAGTAATCTCATCAATAGAATTGGAATAATTATGATACTAGCTTTTATAGTATCGAAGATTAAATTAATAAGAAACTTAGTTACAAAAAACAATATTAGTAGAAAGGATAAACTTATTTTATCAATGATTTTTGGAATGTTTGGAATAATAGGCACCTATATAGGAATACCTATAGATGGAGCCTTAGCAAATTCTAGGATTATTGGCATAATTGTGGGTGGGCTTTTGGGGGGACCAACTGTAGGGGTTATATCTGGACTAATAGCTGGACTACATAGATGCATAATTGAGATAGGAGGGTTTACAACAGTTCCTTGCACAATTTCAACTGTTCTAGCAGGAATAATTTCTGGATTGTTAAGCAAGAAGTTTCATAAAAACAATAATAAATGGCTATTTGCTATGATAACTGCAATAATACCAGAGTTAATTGAATTAGGAGCTATTTTATTGTTTTCAAGACCATTTGATGAAGCCATTAAATTAGTTAAAATCATTGCCATTCCTGTGACAGTAACCAATGCCTTGGGAGTAGCCATATTTATAGCTATAGTAGATAGTGTCTTTACAGATCAAGAAAGGGCTGCAGCTTATCAAGCTCAAATGGTGCTAAAAATTGCAAATAGAACCCTTAAATATTTTAGAAAGGGATTTAATAGAGAAACAGCATTAGAAACAGCATTAGAAACGGCTAAGATTATTAAGGATATGACAGCCATCAAAGGGGTTGCCTTCACTGATAAGGAAAATATATTGGCCCACGTCGGTTTAGGAGAAGACCATCATAAATCTGGGGATAATATAATGACAAGCCTTACTAAGGATGTTGTAAATACAGGAGTATATCAAGTAGCAGGTACTAAGGACGAAATTGGTTGTAGTTATGACTGCTGCAAGTTGAAATCTGCCATAATAGTGCCTCTAAAAGAAGAAAATGAGACTATAGGAACCTTAAAACTCTACAAGGACAAGGAAGATTCAATTACTCAAGTGGATTTAGAGCTTGCTTTAGGTTTGGGATTGCTATTTTCCACTCAAATAGAATTGAGTAAAATAGATTATCAATCTAAATTGTTGTCAAAGGCTGAACTTAGAGCATTACAGGCTCAGATAAATCCTCACTTTTTATTCAATGCAATTAATACCATAGTATCCTTTACTAGGACGAATCCTGATAGGGCAAGGGAGCTATTGATACATCTTGGATCCTATTTTAGAAAAAATCTACAGAAGAATGTGGAAGAAGTAAATTTATTTGAAGAAATAGAGCATATAGAGTCTTATATAGAGATAGAACAAGCAAGGTTTGGAGATAAATTAAATGTAAAGTTTGATATACCTAATAATATAAATTGTGTACTACCACCCTTGATACTCCAGCCCATAGTAGAGAATGGAATAAAGCATGGTATATTAGAAAAGATTGAAGGAGGCAATATTGAAGTCAAGGCTACAGATAATGAAGATGAAACAGTTATAGTTATAAGAGATAATGGTGTTGGTATGGAGAAAAGTTTTTTAGATTCATTGTTTGATAATAAATTACAAAATGATTCAATAGGATTAATTAATGTTAATAATAGGTTGAAAAATAAATACGGCGAAAAAAATGCTCTTGAAATATATAGCCAGGTTGATAAAGGAACCACAGTAATAGTTAGAATTCCTAAATGATAAGGGGAGAGTCTTATGATAAGGTGCTTGATTGTGGATGATGAGTTACCAGCAAGGAAGGAGCTGAGGTTTTTATTGCAACAGCTCAAAGATATAGAGGTTATAGGGGAAGCTGCCTATGGATTTGAAGCAATAGAGCTAAATCGGAAACTAAAACCTGACGTTATTTTTCTAGATATACATATGCCAAAGATGAGTGGTATAGAAGTTGCTGAAAAAATAATTAAAGAAGGATATGCGCCCTTAATCATATTTGTTACAGCCTTCGAAGAATTCGCAGTAGAAGCTTTTGAAGTAAATGCTATAGATTATTTATTAAAGCCTACAGCTAAAGAAAGACTAGAAAAAAGTATAAAAAGAGTTTCACATATGATATATGAGACTAAAAATATTAGCTATGGAAAACAGATAGAGAATTTAATTAATACTTTTAATACCCATAAGCAAAACAAAGTATCTAAAATTTCTATTTACAGTAATGGGAAACTAATACCAGTAGATCCATCGGAAATAGTATATGCAACCGTTGAAGAGCGAAATACCTTAATAATATCTACTAAGGGTATATTTGAATTTAATAATACTTTAAGCCAACTTGAAGAGAAGTTGAACTACCAGAATTTTTTTAGAACCCACAAAAGCTTTCTGATAAATCTAGATTTTATAGAAGAGATTGTGCCTTGGTTTAACTCCACATATTTAATAGAACTTAAGAATGTTGAGGAAAAGATACCTGTAAGCCGAAGTAAGATAAAAGATTTTAGGACAATAATGAATATAAGCTAAATAGCAAGAAAAATTTCATTATAATATAAAAATATTTAGCAAGTTTAATAGGAATCATTTTCGCATTACAGATAATTATAAATAGAGCATTATTTCTTAAATAATGCTCTATTGGCTATTTTATCACGTTTACAGAACTTATTTATAAATTAATAATTTTTTTTTTCGCTATTGTATTTTGTTTATTAAATGTTAATGGTATGCTTCTGTCAATTAGTAGCAATAGGGCGATTAGGCGTATAATTTGCAGTTTAATGCAGTATATCCTTTGAAATGAGTGATAGAAGGGATAAATCTATTTTTATGAATATTGAAAGAAAAAATTCATATTAGTATAATGAGTTGTAACAATTAATAAAATAAAATAAAAGAGAGGTATTTACTTTGGAATCTACAAAAAGGGCTTTTTTAAGCTCAAAAAATATTTCGATTAATATGAATAAAATAGGAGCTATTATTTTAGGTAATTTATTATGCTCAATTGCTATAAATGGATTTTTTATACCAAATAAACTACTTAGCGGTGGTGTTGGTGGAGTATCTATTATGATTTACTATTTAACACAAATTCCTACTGGACTTTTAATATTTTTAATAAATATTCCTATATTTTTAATAGGGATGAGAATAGTTGATAAGGAGTTTGCGGCGTATAGCTTTATATCAATGTTCTGCTTATCGTTTTTAATGGAAATTACAACAGGAATAAATAAGCATATAGTTTTAGACGATATTATTTTAGCTGCAATATTTGGAGCCATTTTAAATGGTATAGGAATGGGGATATTGTTTAGAAGTCGAGTTAGTCAAGGTGGATTAGATATTATAGCTGCAATCTTTAAAAAGAAATACAGTATTAATGTAGGAACTGGACTAATGCTATTCAACACTGTTATTGTTGCAGTAGCATCAACATTATTTGGATTAAAACCTGCTATGTATACATTAATAGCTATGTATGTTGCATACCAAGTTGTAGATAAAGTGCAAGAAGGACTAAATCAAAAGAAAAATGTAATGATTGTATCAGATAAAGCAGAGGTAATGGCGGAAGTAATAATGGATAAACTAAATAGAGGAGTAACATTTTTGCAGGCCGAAGGAGGATATTCAAAATCCAATAAAAAAGTTATTTACTGTATATTAACTACTACCCAAATTGCAAAACTAAAGGAAATAATAGAAGAACATGACCCTAAGGCCTTTATGGCTATTCAAGGCATTCAAGAGGTACAAGGTTCTGGCTTTAGAAATATAGGAATATAAAAATATAGAACTATAGAAAATGGACTCTTTTGAGTTCATTTTTTTTGTGCATATATATTATTAAAGTGATCAAACTTAAGTGTTAAATAATGTATAATGAAAATAGATAATGGTTTAAATATAAGGGAGGTAATTATATGGGAATTAGACAAAAAACAAAGGGTGTAGTTTATGCGGTATTGTCAGCTATTGCTTTAGGAGTTTTACCAATTTTTGCAACACTTGCATATAAAGGGGGTACAAATTCTATAACGGTTGCATTTTATAGATTTCTTTTTTCAACTATTATACTTTTTATTTATTTCTTAATTAAAAAAATAAGTTTCAAAATAAATAGAGAGATTATTCCTAGTATGGTTTTCGCCTCTCTCGTTGGGTATGCGGCAACTGCATTAACATTATTTTCATCTTTTACATACATTTCACCGGGACTTGCTACTATACTGCATTTTATATATCCAGCATTAGTTATATTTTTATCCTTTATACTATTTAAAGAAAGTCTAAGCACTATAAAGGTTGTCTCTTTAATACTTTCTATAGTAGGGATATATATTCTAGTAGGGTTTGGAAACGTGAAAAATAATTTTACAGGGATAATGCTAGCGCTCGCATCAGGAGTGTTTTATTCAATATATATCTTATCAATAGCCCATAGTAAAATTAAAAATATAGAAAGCTTACTTTTAACCTTCTATGTTTCTTTATTTTCCTCTATAGGGATTTTTGTATTTGGTATAATAACGAGAACTATAAGCTTTAAAATACAATTTATTTCATTAATACCTATAGTACTTATTGCGCTTTCTTCTATATATGGTCTAGTGGCTTTTGCAATAGCTGTAAAACTAATTGGTTCATCTAACACATCGATACTTAGTACCTTTGAACCTATTACAAGTATAGTACTAAGTGCTATAATCTTTAAAGAGAAGATCACTATTAATATCATATTAGGAACTATTTTGATAGTTATGTCTATTTATGGAATAATAAAAGAGCAACTAAAAGAAAATAAAGAAAATAGTATTAGTGAGCATTCAAATGTTATGTAACCAGAAATGTTTTTTTATAAAAAAAACTACCAAACATGAACTATAAATGTTATAATATGATAGAAGATATTCATAGATACGTATATTAATGATTAATTGACTCATTAAAATTCAGGTTTTACTATATAACCTAAAAGGAGAGATGTTTAGATGGTAAGAACAGTAGGTACTACAGTTAGAGGAATTAGAGCTCCTATTATAAAAGAAGGAGACGACTTAGTTAATATTGTAGTCGATTCAGTTCTAAAGTCCATAGATGCTGAAAAATTTACACTTAATGATAAGGACGTAATAGGTGTAACAGAATCTCTAGTAGCTAGATCACAGGGGAATTATGCAGATATTGATGATATTGCAGCAGATATTAATAGAAAGTTCGAAGGAGACTTTGCAGTAGTTTTCCCTATATTAAGTAGAAATAGATTTTCTTTAATACTAAAGGGATTAGCAACGAGTGGTAAAAAGATATATTTATTTTTAAATTATCCATCTGATGAGGTAGGAAACCACTTGATGGATATTGATATGATGGATGAAGCCGGTGTTAATCCGTATACTGATGTTCTAACTGAAGAGAAATACAGATCACTATTTGGACAAAAAGTAGCTCATCCATTTACAGGAATAGACTATGTGCAAATGTATAAAGAGCTTGCAGTAGATAATAATATTGAAATATTTCTTGCAAATGATGCAAGGGCGGCATTAAAGTATACAAAGGATGTTTTAGTAGCTAATATACATGAGAGAAAAAGAACTAAGAAATTACTATTAAATGCAGGAGCGAAAAATGTTTATGGCTTAGATGAAGTATTAAATGAATCTATAAATGGAAGTGGATTTAATCCAGACTATGGTCTTCTTGGTTCTAATACAGCTACGCATACTAAAATAAAATTATTTCCTAAGAATTGTCAAAATACGGTTGAAAATATTCAACAGTTAATAAAAGAGAAAACTGGTAAGCATGTAGAAGTTATGGTTTATGGAGATGGTGCTTTTAAAGACCCAATGGGTAAAATATGGGAGCTAGCGGATCCAGTAGTATCTCCTGGATACACAAAGGGACTAGAAGGAACACCTAATGAAATAAAAATAAAGTATGTTGCTGATAATGAACTTGGCAACTTAAGTAGTGAAGAGATGACTGATGCTATTAAGAAAAAAATAAAAGAAAAAGGTAATGATGAAGGTCATTTAGGACAGAAGTTAGGAACAACGCCTAGACAAATTACGGATCTTTTAGGAAGTCTATGTGACTTAACAAGTGGAAGTGGAGATAAAGGAACACCAATAGTACTAATTCAAGGATATTTTGATAGTTATGCAGAAGAGTAGCAATTATGCTACTCTTTTTGAGTAAAAAGTGCTAAAATAATAAATATAACTTTACAGGAGGGCATAAATCAAAAAAATAATTGTACTTGGAAGTCAACATTGACCAGGCTGTGCACCGTTGAAAGAGTTTCTTTCAGAAAAAAATATTAAATATGCTTACTTAGATATAACAGATAGTATGTTTAACTTAAAGCAATTTCTAAAATATAGGGATAATTATTCTGAGTTTGAAGAAATTAAGAAAAAGGGATCTATAGGAATACCTTGTATAGTTATAAATAATGGAGAAAAGTTTATTTTTGACGAGACACTAATTTAGATGATTTAATATAGGCTAAGACTTCAAGTTATTAAGAAGGGAGGCGACAGATATGAAAAAAGAGCCAAAGGATACAAGAGTTGTTATAGGTATGTCGGGTGGTGTAGACTCATCTGTGGCAGCTTTATTATTAAAGGAACAAGGATACGATGTAGTAGGTATTTTTATGAAAAATTGGGATGAAACTGATGATCTTGGATATTGTACTTCAGCAGAAGATTATGAAGATGTAAGAAGAGTCTGCGATCAAATAGATATACCATACTATTCTGTAAACTTTGAAAAAGAATATTGGGACAAAGTATTTACTTATTTTCTAGATGAATATAAAAATGGTCGCACACCTAATCCAGATGTAATGTGTAATAAAGAGATTAAATTTAAGGCTTTTTTAGAGCATGCGTTAAAACTAGGAGCAGATTATTTAGCAACAGGACACTATGCTCAAGTGGATTTTAATGATGGAGAATATAGATTACTTAGAGGTGCTGACTCTAATAAGGATCAAACCTATTTTTTAAATCAGTTAAATCAATATCAGCTTTCGAAGGCAATGTTCCCAATAGGACATTTACAGAAAAAAGACCTTCGACAAATTGCTAAAGATAGAGGTCTTGCAACGGCTACTAAGAAGGATAGCACAGGAATTTGTTTTATTGGAGAGAGAAACTTTAAGGAGTTTTTAAGCAACTATCTTCCTGCACAGCCAGGAGAGATTAGATCTTTAGAAGGAGAAATAAAGGGTAAGCATGATGGGTTAATGTATTACACATTAGGACAAAGAAAGGGTCTAGGTATAGGTGGAGCTGGAACTGGTGAACCGTGGTTTGTAGTAAGCAAAGATCTTGAGAAAAATATACTATATGTTACTCAAGGTGAAAATCATCCTAGTCTATATTCTAGTGGACTTATAGCAACAGATATTCAATGGGTAAGTGAAAAACAGAAGCCATCTGTGTTTAAATGTACAGCTAAATTTAGATATCGACAAGCAGACCAAGGTGTAACAGTTCATATAGAAAAAGATAATACGTGTAAGGTATTATTTGATAAACCTCAAAAAGCAATAACTCCTGGACAGGCAGTTGTATTTTATGATGAAGCTGTATGCTTAGGTGGAGCTACTATTGACAAAATACTAAATGAAGATTAATATTTAAAGTTTAAAAGATCCTAGTACAATTAATTGTACTAGGATCTTTACAGTGCATAGGTGTATTTTTAATATACTTAATATTATTTAAAGTTTTTTCTCACCAGTTGAGCAATCTATCTTTGCAACACCAGAATCATCTATTTGTGCAATACAATCATTAGATGAATCATTTGAAAATACACATTGATAAGTTTTATATCCACCATCTAGGTTTTTAGCACTATAACCATTTTGTATCAATATTCTACTAGCATTATATCCTCTAATACCAACTTGACAGTATATATGGATTGTTTTATCCTTGGGTAATTCTCCTAAGCGGCTTCTAAGCTCTCCAAGTGGTATTAGTATAGAACCTTTAATAAATCCTAATTGATTTTCTTCTGCTTCTCTAACGTCTACTAGGATGCCACCATCTTTCACAATATTATCAATCTCATGCCACTGTACAGTACTTACTAGTCCATTCATTATATTTGAAGCAACAAATCCAAACATATTAACTGGATCTTTGGCAGAAGAGAATGGAGGTGCATAGGATAATTCTAATTCTTTTAAATCTATGACATTCATATTAGCAGCTATAGCTGTAGCAATAACATCGATTCTTTTTTCGACACCATCATATCCAACTGCTTGCGCGCCGAAAATTTTGCCTGTTTCAGGATCAAATAGCATTTTCATAGAAATAGGGAAGGCACCAGGATAATAACCTGCATGAGAACCTGGATGTATATGAATTGCTTCATATTTAACCCCTCTAGCCTTTAGTAGTTTCTCGTTATTACCAGTGGATGCCACAGCCATATCGAAAACTTTAGCTACAGAAGTTCCTATAGTGCCAACATATTTTTCAGATTTGCCGCAAATGTTATTTGCTACAATCCTACCTTGTTTATTAGCTGGGCCAGCTAGAGGAATCATTGTTGGTTTACCGCTAATAAAGTCTACTACTTCAATAGCGTCTCCTATTGCATATATGGTTTCATCTGAAGTCTGAAGATATTCATTTACTTGAATACCCCCTCTTTCACCAACTTTCAACCCTGCATCTTTAGCAAGTTGGTTTTCAGGCCTAACACCTATGGAAAATATAATTAGATCAGTTTCTATTTCTTTTCCACTTTGTAGAACTAACTTTTTACCTTGGTTTTCAAAGGATTTAACTCCATCACCTAGGATCAGATCTACGCCCTTAGACTTTATATGATTGTGCAAAATAGAAGCCATTTCGTAGTCGATAGGTCCCATTATTTGATCAGCCGCTTCTACAAGAGTTACATGTATACCTCTATGATGTAAACTTTCTGCCATTTCGATACCGATAAAACCACCACCTATAACTATTGCGGACTTTGGTTTTTTAGTATCTACAAAAGATTTAATAGCATCTGTATCTGGTATATTGCGTAATGTAAACAGATTTTTAGCTTCATTTATTCCAGGGATAGGTGGTTTAATTGGATTAGCACCAGGTGAAAGAACAAGTACATCATAGGATTCTTCATATATTTCGTTAGTTTTTAAGTTTTTAATAGTTAACTTCTTTTGGGAAGGATCTATTGCAATAACTTCGCTTAGAATACGAATATCCATATTAAACTTTTTTGACATTCCTTCTACAGTTTGAACTAGCAAAGCCTCTCTTCTTTCAATAATGTTTCCAATATAATAAGGAAGACCACAGTTAGCGAATGAAATATACTCTCCTCTTTCAAACATAATAATTTCTGCATTTTCATCCATTCTTCGTAATCTAGCAGCAGTAGAAGCACCGCCCGCTACACCACCCACAATAATTACTTTTTTACTCATCATTAAATCCTCCTAGTCTTTAATTGATATATTAAATTATAAAACTTTAAATTTATATATTGTAATATTACGATGTTAACTATAAATATAAATTAACACTGTGTCAATAACTAAATTTAGTTATTGACAATAGCATTAACGATAGCCTTGGCCTTAGGATTAACAACCTTGTAAACGATTTCTAAACCGTTTCTTTCGCCAGCAATAATACCAGAGCTTCTAAGTTTAGCCAGGTGCTGAGAAATAGTAGACTGAGGGATATCTAAGCAATTTTGAATTTTAGACACATTGCATCCATTGCAGCTAAGCAATCCTTGAACTATACAGAGCCGTATAGGGTGAGCGAGCGCTTTTAAAATCTCGGCATTTTCATCAAAAATCTTAGTATCATTTGAAAAATGGTCCATAAAATAACCTCCTTGAATCCTAATATCATAATATTACGATATATAAAAATAAGTGTCAAGTATTTTTTATAACATTTTATTGAATACTTATAAAATCAAGTATTCAATCTAAAAACAATCACAAAAGAAAAGATTCTGCTCGTTTTTATGTAATAAATTATAAATTTTTAAATATCAGATTTTGTTAACATGGCTCTCATTTCAGTTAAGTTTTCTTCAAGATTTTATCAACGGTGTACGATCTATCTACATGACTAATAAGTTTTTCATTTTTTCATGCATATTTGCTAATATGTAGTCAGATTGTTCTGTTTGGTTTAAGACATCTCCAATATATTTAAAGCCTTGAACCATTTCTTCAATTTTAGTATTTACTATTTGTCCCATATTAATTCTATCTGCCATTGCAGCTCAATAGCTGCATTTAGTGCTAATAAATTTGTTTGTTTTGCTATATCTGTAATAGTTTTTATTATAATAGATACATAAAAATCCTCATTTGTATGTAAGTGAACAGTAAATATATATTATCAAACATTTAGTAAAATATATGTGATTCATATAAAGTTAATTTGTTAAAATACTTAGATTAAATACTATAGCATCATAAATTTTGGCAATTTAATAATATAATATAGAAATTTTGACTACACTATAGTAATATGGAATATGTAGAAAAGATAAAGAATTAAAAAATTTATATTTTCGTATAGAGTAAGAAAACTTAGCAATAAGAAAGAGAGGAAATACATATGAAAAATCCAATAGTTAAAATTACAATGGAAAATGGAAAGCAAATGAAGGCAGAACTTTATCCAGAGATAGCCCCTAATACTGTTAATAATTTTATATCCTTAATAAACAAAGGGTACTATAATGGTGTTATTTTCCATAGGGTAATACCAGGATTTATGATTCAAGGTGGAGATCCAAATGGAACAGGTACTGGTGGACCAGGATATAGTATAAAGGGAGAGTTTAGTGGAAATGGCTTTAAAAATGATTTAAAGCATACCAAAGGTGTTCTTTCAATGGCAAGAACAATGGCTCCTAACTCGGCGGGCTCCCAGTTTTTTGTTATGGTGGCTAACTCTCCACACTTAGATGGTCAATATGCTGCTTTTGGCAAGGTGATTGAAGGAATAGAAGTAGCAGATGAAATTGTATCAGTAGATCGTAACTATAGCGATAAGCCAAATGTTGACCAAAGAATGAAAGAAGTAACTGTAGATACATTTGGAGTAGATTATCCAGAACCAGAAAAAATATAGATTATTTTAAAACACCTAGAATGGTATTTGATACATTCTAGGTGTTTTTTTGTATTCTAATGACGCAGTCTTTACAAAGTACTAACAGGTAGAACTCTGAAAACAAGCTTATATTATGTAATTATATATAAAGTAAATCACACTATTCAGGTCTATTGAATATTATGGTATGACGAGTGATTTAATATATAAAGCTAATTTAAGGGAGGTAATTAAAAGTGTGTCACAACGGATGTAATCAATATCTATACAAACATGGAAACTATGGACCATGTCAGATTTATCCAGTCCCATTTATGCCTATTAACCCATTGTACGCTCATGCTTATGTACCCTATCAATCCTTTACGACTACATTTCCTATAAGAGAAGCATTGATGAAGGGGACTATATTTCCGGAGTTATCTAATGTGTATAATCCGCATGAAGACCCCTGGAAGGAGGAAAAATAATGGGCGATAGACATAAATTATTAAGACAAATTCAGGAGGTAGAATTTGCTGCAATAGAGTGGCAACTGTACTTAGATACACATCTCTATGATCAAAGAGCATTAATGGAGTATAACAACTACTCCAACCAGTTATTAATGTTAAAGCAGCAATATGAAATGCTCTATGGACCACTTTTAAATTTTGGGTTCTCTCCTAATCATTGTTCATGGAGATGGCTCGATAGTCCATGGCCATGGGAAGAATAATGCTAAAAGGAAATTAAGGAGGGAAATATATGTGGATTTATGAAAAAAAACTAGAGTATCCAGTTAAAATTCATTGCAAAGACTTAAGAATGGCTAAATATTTATTAACTCAATACGGAGGCCCAGATGGAGAACTTTCTGCAGCTATAAGATATTTAAATCAAAGATATACAATACCTACTAATGAAGCGAAAGGTCTTCTAACAGATATTGGTACGGAAGAATAAGTACATATATGTTATACATAATAAAAAATAGAACTACTTCGGTAGTTCTATGAAAAGTTCAAGCTCGAAATCATCTGGTTTAGCGTGCCATCGTCCACTTTTATTTTTAATATAAACAACTTTATTTAAAACTTCCTTTAACAATATATTTTTAGCTTTTGCATCTAATTCATGATATACCCTTATTATATTTTCTATCTTAGGTATAATTATGCTTGCTTCTTTTTCTGTAATAGTACTCTTATTCAAACTATCGACTAATGCGTTTCTGTCATTCTTGGCAATCTCAATTTTATCATTAATCTTTTTAGATCTTTCAAGAAATGTTTTGGTTGTATAGATTCCTTGCTCTAGCAAGTCGTGTAAATTATCCAACTGTTTTTGTAAAGTTTCAATTTCGCTATTTAATTTATCTATGTTTTTATTTATAATATCTGATTCAAGATTCTTTTCTGACTTATTATTTTTTATTGATTTTAAATTTAATTTATAATTTGTAAGCCAACTTTCCAAAGCATGTAACAATTTTTCTTCTACTAAGGAGAGTTGAGAACTTACATTTTTACAAGAAGTAAAAGCACAGATTAAAGCATCTGGATATTTATCACCATATGGTCGTCTAGTCATTTTTCTATTACACATACCACAGGTTATGATCCCGGCTAATGGATTTTTTACAACATGTTTATTTGGTACAGGAAACATTGGGTTTTCTTTTAAAAACTTTTGTGTTAATTCGAATAATTCTTCATCTATAATAGATTCATGTAGTCCGTCAACTAAAACTATATCTTCTTCCTTAGCATGAGGTCTTTCTTTTATCATTTTTCCATCAACCATCTTTTTAACTTCTGGACGTGCATTCCAACGAATCTTTCCCATGTATACTGGATTTCTAAGTATTCCTCGAATAGTTGCAGGAGTCCAATCGCCACCTTTAATAGTTGGTATTTTAAGATCGTTCAGCTTTCTAACTATAAGAGATACACCTAATCTGTTATGTGTCCCATCTTCTTGTAATTCGCCTTTAGTGTACAATTCAAATATTAGTTTAACAACATTAGCTTCGTCTGGAATAATCTCCAAAGTGTAACCTTTTTGATTCTCAAGTTTCTTTCTTACATAGCCGTATGGAGGAGTGTTGCCAACATATTTGCCTTCCTTAACACTTTCAAGTCGACCACGTTGTAAACGCCTATTGATGGTTTTATATTCTCTCCTAGACATAAACAGTCCGAATTCAAAATACTCCTCATCGAATTCGTTATTAGGGTCATAGACTTTCATAGGAGTTATTATTTTTGTATTAGAATACTTAAATGCCTGTGCAACTATACCTTGATCTATAGTGTCTCCTCTAGCAAGACGCTCTACTTCGACAACTAATACGCCTTTCCATAAATCTTGTTCCACTTCTGAAAGTAAATGTTGCATTACAGGGCGAGAGGAAATGGTTTCTCCAGAAACAACTTCTTTGTAAATTTGTGTTATATGTAGACTTTGTTTTTTGGCCAGCTCTAATAAAATATTCTCATGTCGAGCTAAAGTTTCACCTTCACCCCTAGACTCTGCTTCAACGTCTGCTCTTGATTTTCTCAAATATATACAATAACCCTTTGTCATATAATAACCTTCTTTCAAACGTATGTTCGAGTAAATAATTAAAAAAAATTAAAATTTTTTAATTATAACTAATGGTTCAAAATAGACTATATAGTTATCTATTTCATAAAAAAGACCGTATTTTTCTTTATAATATTTTAATGCACTATCGATAAATTCTTCTGTTACATCTAGATATTCAGATAGTTCGTATCTATTTCGTACACCATTGTTATAAGCACTAACTAAATCTATAATTCCGACTAATTTCTCATATCCCCATGTTCTAGCTAGTCTTTCTTGTTTTCTATTTCTAATATCAGACTGATCTAGTATATTCCCAATGTTATTTTTAAGGTGGCTGATTTCTTCAATCAAGGTACATTTTTTTTCTTTATTTGTAGTTAACTTATTAGAAATACTAATTACATTATCGCAGCAGTAGCCTTTTGCATTTCCTTTAAAATCCATTTCAATAACTTCAATACCTTCTTCATCAGCTTTTATTATCATTTCTTCATATGTACGCATAGTTGTCCCCCTTTTGATTCACAAGGCATTACTCTCTTTTTTTCTTTCTAGATGCAACATATTTAATGAATTCTTCAATATCTTCTAAATCTGCATCAGTAAATTCTTCCGCATCAAGATGTGCAGCTATAGTTTCTATTTTGTTTTTTTCAACTATTTTATTTATATCATCGATTGTTTTTCGTTCATTATCCGTACTTGTATCAAAAAAATCACTTAAAGGCACTTCTAAATGGTTAGCTATATTTTGTAATGTATCAATGCTTGGGTTGTACCTATTATTTTCTACATCTGATAGATAGGTTCTTGATATATTTGCTTTTTTAGCAAACTCAGCTTGTGTTAATCCAAGTTGTTTTCTTAATTCTTTAACTCTTAATCCTATATTCATTTTATTGCCTCCGAACTGTTTAATTATTTTGATAATCATATTATAACGATAAAATGTCGGTTATACAATTACTTTTTAGACGGAAATTCACGTATATTAAAGCAAAATGACGTGAATTAACGAATTATATTGATAATCCTTAGTAATTTGAATTAATGCTCGTTTTTACTGTTTTACAAAATGACGTGTATTTAATACAATGTTATTGAAAGGAGGTCGTGAATACAATGCAAACCGACAACAAAAAAATCATTGGAGCAAACATTAAGAAAGCTAGAAAAAGTAAATCAATGACTCAATTAGAAGTAGCAGAAAAAATTAATATATCTAGAAATTATCTATCTGATTTAGAAAATGGAAGATATGCACCAAGTTCAGAAAAATTACTTCTTTTAGCTAAATGTTTAGAACTTGATGTAAATAAGATATTAAAACAAATTGAAATGTAAGTTACATAGTAATAGGACATTCTTTTAGCAACATACATTTAAGCAAAAGGGGGGCTACTTATGAAAGAACCATTAGAAGGTGAAATAGTTGAGGAGTATATGTTAGGGAATACAAAAATTAAAATTAACAATGCATGTTATAAGAATAAAACGCAAGCTGAAATAGATGCAATCATTAAAAGAATTGAAGATATAGCTGTAGAGGGTTTAATGAGGAAATATGCTAAGGAAGAAAATCGGGCTAATTAGCCTAAAAATAGAACAAAGGAGGACAAGTAAATGAAAAGTTTAGTAAACGTATCAATTCAAGAATCAACTTTAGACAGTAGAGAAGTAACAGAAATGGTAGGGAAAAGACACGATCATTTATTGAGGGATATAGAAAATTATAGTCAATACCTTAAAAATGCTAACGACCCCAAAGTTGGGGAGGTTGAAAGTTTCTTTATTAGTAGTACTTATGTTGATAGTAAAGGAGAAGAAAGACCTAATTACAAGATAACTAAAAAAGGTTGTGAGTTCATAGCACACAAACTTACAGGACAAAAAGGAGCAATATTTACAGCTACATACATTAATCGTTTTCACGAAATGGACAAGCAATTAAAAGCACCAATGCAGGAGTTAAGTCCACAGCTACAGTTATTAATCAATATGGAGCTAAAGCAAAGAGAAATAGAAATGGCCATAACAGAAACTAAGCAAGAAGTACAGGGAATAAGGGACGCAATGGTGCTAGATCACGATTCATGGAGAAAAGAATGCAATACCCTTATTAATAAGATTGCAAAGCAAAGAGGTGGCACAGGCGAAGCCTACAGAGGTGTTAGAGAAGAAGTCTATAACCTAGTAGAGCAAAGAGCAGGTGCTAATTTGAAAACACGAATTGTAAATAAACAAGATCGTATGCGTAGAGAAGGTACAAGCGAATCTAAAGTTAAAGCAGTATCGCAAGTCGATGTAATAGCAGAGGATAAAAGACTTAAAGAAATTTATATAGCAGTAGTAAAAGAAATGGCGATTAAATACGGAGCTTAGAAAGGAGGTGCGAAGATGAAATGTTATTACTGTTTAAAAGAAAAGTCAGTAGAAGAATTTACAAAGTATGAGCCAGAAGGTTGTTGTAGTGGTCGGGATTGTGGATGCATGGGACAACCTATAAATCCACCAATATGTGATGAATGTTTGGAAGAATCTATAGAAATAAGTGAGGTGTAACTATGAAAGTAATGTTATTTCGCTACACAGGCGCAGTAAAAGAACTTAGAAAACAGCTAAAAAGATTAGCAGAAATAGAAAAAGCCCTATCGTCTGCCAACGAATAAGGGGCTTAGAAAAACAAGTTAACAGTATTATAACACAAATTGGGAGGTTGTAAACAATGGATATTAAAACTTTGGAATATATGCAGGTAAGAGTTAACGATGGAAATCGTATTTTAAATGAAATTGATAGATGGAAAAAGAGAATAAAACTAGTAAAAACAACACGTGGTGTTTATACGGATGGATTTAAGCTCGACTTTCTTGAAGAAGAAAACTATAATTTTACAACTTATGCGGGAGCACATTTAATTAATAATTTTATAGATTTAGCCAATGCAGAGATTAAGCGACTCGAATCAGAGTTCGCAGAGATATAAGGGAGGTTGTAAACATGAAATTAAGTGAAGTTATTGCGATATTAGAGGAAAAACCAAATAAAACATTTATAAGTGATAAAGATACGCCAAATGAAATTACCGCTCAATCAAATAACACAGTTATATCCTTTAGGTACACACAAGATAATAACGAATTTGTTCGAGCTATATTTATTGATAGAGACTGGCAAGAAGTAAAACAGCCAGTTACATTTACAGAAGCAATAAAGGCTTTAGAAAAAGAGTCTAGTGTTTATTGCGAAGTCGATCAAAGACTTTATTTGTATAAAGCACCTAAACACGAATTTCATGAAATTTTAGGCACAAATGGAGCTGGCATAAGCATAGGAGAAATCCTTTATGGCAAATGGTACATAGATTAGGGGGGTGTCCTATGACTGATCGGCAGTTACAAGAGATAAAAGCAGATGTTAATAACGGAGTATCACGACTGTTTAATTATATAAACCTGCTAGAACAGGAAAATAGTTACTTGAAAAGACAAATACGAATTTTGAAAGGGGAACATGAGGATGAATAGATTACAATTAGCTGAAATACAAGAGGTTGAAACTGTAGAAAGAGAAGGCTACAAGATTGAGAACAAACAATCGGCAGAATGGGCGTTAAGAAAAATTAAGGTATTAAAAGAGCAAATAGAAGAAACTGACCAATTAGCAGAGGCTGAAATTGAACGTATCAAAGCGTGGCAAGAAAGCGAAAACAAGAAAAGTAAGTATGATATAGCTAGATTCGAGGGGTTACTACTAGAGTACATGGTTAAGGAACGTGAGAAGGACCCTGAGACTAAATCTATTAAATTACCACATGGTACAGTACGATTTAGAAAGCAACCACTAGAGTATGTTAGAGACGAAGAAAACTTAATAAAGTGGGCCAAAGGGTCGACAAGAGCAGATTTAATCAAAGTTAAAGAGAGTTTTGATTGGAGCACATTAAAGAAAGATATAACAGTAGTTGCTGGGAATGTAGTGGACAAGCATACAGGGGAAATTATAGAACATGTAAAGGCAATTGAAAGAGAAGATAAATTTGAGGTTGTGATGGACTAATGAAATACATTAATACTCTAACATTAGAAGTATTTGAAAGTGAAGAAGATCTAAGACAAATTAATATTATGCCACTTAGAAATTACCTTGAATTAGTACACTTTAAGCCTGTGGAAGATGAACTGGAATTCCTGAAAGGAGGACAAGCATAGTGAGTATATTTGAAAAATTATTGAAGATACAAACAGAGCTTAAAGCACCAAAGGGACAATATAATTCGTTCGGAAAATACCATTATAGAAGTTGTGAAGATATTTTAGAAGGCTTGAAACCTTTATTAGAAGAACATAAAGCAACTCTAGTAATCAATGATGAAATAACCCAAATAGGTGACAGATACTATGTAAAAGCTACAGCGACATTGATTGACGCAGAAGAAGGGCAGGAGATTACTTCAACTTCTTATGCTAGAGAAGACGAAACTAAAAAAGGTATGGACCTTAGTCAAGTGACAGGGAGTACATCTTCATATGCTCGTAAATACGCTTTAAACGGACTATTCTGCATAGATGATACTAAGGATTCGGATAGTACGAATACACATGGAAAAACAAAGGACAAGCCTGCTAAAACGGATGATAAACCTAAACAAAGTAGTTCTAGTAAAAAAGAAAATAAAGAAGCCAATAGTGGAAGTTGTGTGGATTGTGGTGTAGAAATAAAGCCTGCGGTTGAAACATACAGCAAACAATACTACGGAAAAGGTTTGTGCATGGACTGTCAGAAGAAGAATGTAAAACAGGGCTAGCCGATAGCCCTACCCGAAAGGGGGACAAAGAAGGTGATTAAATGGCTAATCCTCAATTAGAAAATGGGTACACTAGGATAGCAAACGAATTATTGGAAGTGATATATAGTACTAAGTTTAATGCTACCCAACTTAAAATTTTACTTTGTATCATTCGCTATACTTACGGATTTGGACGTAAAGAACATGAGTTGTCACTATCTTTCATAAGTAAAGCTACTGGAGTAAGTCGAAGATATGTATCTAGCGAATTGAATAAGTTAATTGAATCTAATGTAGTGTTGGTTTCAAAGAAATACACCGATATAGAAAGTCGAAAATTGATGATCAATAAAAAGTATCAAACTTGGGTAGGGTGTGGAACTATTGTTCAACAGGTGAAGAATTGTTCAACAGATGAAGAGTTATTCAATACCCCAGATGAAGAGTTGTTCAACACCCCAGTAGAAGAATCCTTCTACCAAGAAAGAAAGATTAAAGAAATATATAAAGAAAATATTAAAGAAAGAGTTTTTGAAACTTATAACAATCAAAATATTATTACTCATAAAGAACTTACTTCTAAAATGAAACAGGCTATAGATAAAGCATTAAAGAGAGATAAACAAGATACTATCCTAGAAGCTATTAAAAGATACGGAGAAGCTTTTAGAGATCCAAATTATCAATTCTGTAAGTACAAAATGACACTGGATAAATTCTTAACTCAAAATAATGGCTACTATGATTGGCTAGATGAAGGGCAGAAGTGGATTAACTATAGTGACTTTAAAAGTAAAGGTCCAAGTCAACAAGTAGTACCACAACAACGGAATCAACCACCAAAGCCTAAGACTAAATTCCACCTTGCTAAAAGTAGGGGCGATAAGTATTCGGCAGATGAATTAGAGCAACTTATATTAAATAATCAGAAGAAACGCAGGGAGGGGAACTGATGGCAACTACCACAACGGATAAAATTAAGCGCAATCTAAAAGACTACGTCATAATTTTAGACGACTTAGATTTAACTTGGACTACGGAACAAATTCAACAAGCAATATTCATGTGGACTTGTGGATGGAGCATTGAAGAAATGGCTCGAAAGTTAAGAAAGTATGATGGCATTAGAAATGCAGTTGATGAAGTAGCACTACTAATAATGCATCTAGGCAGACAGAACAAAATAGAGTCAAGGGAGGGCGGAATATTTGGGCATGGACAAGCAAGAGGAGAAGAAAATCATCAAAGTGGCGGAAGAAGCAGTAAAAATATATTTTGATCAAAATTGTAGTGCTAAAGAAGCTATAGAAAAAGCGATGGAAATATATGAGGGGGTGAAACAATGAGACCAATATTAAATTTTGAGTTTCTAAAGTTACCAATTAAGTCTAGGTTGATGTGGTCTAGTTTAGTACATACAAATAAATCTTAGTGGGGGTTGAGTAGATATGAAATCAAGAGAGGAATTAGAAGAAGAATTATGCGATTATTGTCCGTGGACGGAATTTGGAACCCAGAAGGTAAACACGGGACCTTGGAATCTATGTGAAGGTACACGTTGCGATCAAGCATACGAAAATTACTTAGAAGAAGTGGAGGATGAAGATGAATAGAGTAATTTTAATAGGTCGTCTTGCTAGAGACGTAGAGTTTAAATATATAGCAAGTGGCAAAGCAGTAGCAACATTTAGTATAGCAGTAAATAGACCTTTTTCAAAAAAAAAGGAAGCAGATTTTTTCAACGTAGTTGTATGGGGTAAAACTGCCGAAAACTGTGCTAACTATCTTGCAAAAGGTAGATTGGTAGGACTTGAAGGTAGACTTCAAAGTAGGTCCTATGAAGCTCAAGACGGACAAAAACGATATGTTACGGAAGTGATTGCGGACAATGTGGAGTTTTTAGAGTGGGGGGATAAGAAGCAGGAGAATAATTCTACAGGTGATTCTAATTATGATGATTTTACAGCTATAGACTCGGACAGCGATATACCATTCTGATGAAGTGGGGAGAAAATATGTTAAGTGAATTAATAGGATTTGCAGCAGGATTTATGGCTTGCATGTGTGGAGTTGCTTATGGAATTAACAATGGTTACTTAGAGCGGACTGATAAGAAGTAAGACACAATATGAAGATTATACGACTTAAATTAAAAAATATGGAGGTAATTAAAAATGGCTAATTTAGATTTAAAAGTTTTAGAAAGAATTTTAATAACAAAAGGCATAACCACAGAGAAAGAAATAAGGGAAACATGGAAGATAATTGTAAAAGAAGAACAAGACAAAAGAGAAGAATATTATAAAAACTTATCTTTACGTTAAATGAAAATTATGCGAAGGAGTGAAATTAATGAATTTGTCCGATGAAACTAAGCTATTTATTGAAAGATCAGTAAAAAGATTTTACGTGAAGGCAATCGAAGCTGGGGCAGTTATATCACCTGTAACGGATATCGGAATGAATCTTTATAAAGTTAGTGTTGGAAATATGGAACTCACATATATGGGTACAGTTGAAGGCACAGCAAAAGTTATTGCTTCATCTGGTAACATATTTTAGTACATATTTTGAAAATTGTACGATTCATTATATTTTAAAAGGAAGGTGCATTTAAAATGAATAAGGAAAACATTTTTACAATATTAGAAAGAAACAATTTGAGTTGTGATGGTTTTAACTATGGATTATTAGGTTGTTATTCAGAAACTATTAAAAGTTGGGTTAAGGAAATTTATGGTGTAGATTTAAATGAAATAGAAAAATAATAATGTCGCATTGCAAGAATTATGCGTAAGGAGGACAAGCATATGTTTGCTGCAAGATATATAACTGAGGAAGATAGACAAAAGATTAAGGAGAATAGGCAGAAGGAAAGGGAATTAAGACAGTACACATATCAAGCAGTACAACGAATGAGCAGGATTGAAAGTGGTTGGAAACACAAAAATTATAAGGATAGGTGGTAAAAATGATAAGAGGGAAAAAGGGTGAATACATTTGGGAAAAACAAGATCAAGACTTAATGTTGAAATTAATAGAAGAAAATGCAAGCATGACAAAGTTAGAGATAGAATTCAAGTGCAGTCACCCGATTATATTGAAAGAACTAAAGCGAATGGGATTTGAAGGACTAAGAGACGCAAGGAGGGTGTTGAAAGGATGAACAAAGTAGAAATTCATAAAGAAATATGCAATACATTACATGATACTTATAAGGCTAAAAATGCCGATTACGGAGATAGTTTTTCAAAGGTTAGACAAGAGTATCCTAAGGCTATTTTAATTCGACTAATGGACAAGTTAGAACGATTAAAAAGGTTGTATGAAATAGACTACGAACCACAAGTTGATGAGAGCATAAACGATACACTTTTAGACCTTGCGAATTATGCGATTTTAGAACTTATAGAAAGAGAGGCGGAATAATGAAACTCAAAGAACTGTTTAAAAAACAAAGTAAGTTAGATATTTGCATAATAGAAGAAAAAGGACTTACAGTTCATATTTTGATACATAAAAAGATATTAGCTTTACAGGTGGAACTCGGAGAATTGGCTAACGAGTGGAGAGGATTTAAATTTTGGAGTGAAGATCAGATACCAAGGGACAATAATCATCCAAATCAATTGGCTGGTAATCCACTCTTAGAAGAATACGTTGATTGTTTGCATTTTATACTGAGCATAGGACTTGATTATGGTATGAATTGGAGAGTGCAAGACGAATACAAAACTAATATATATAGTACAGACATAACTAAACAATTCAATAAAGTTTTTAGATATGCAACAGAGTTAGAAAGCGAATTAGACTACACTATTAAATGCATTATATACATACAGCTAGTTGAAACATTTTTAGGATTAGGGCAACTATTAGGATTTACAGAAAAAAATATTGTACAAGCCTATATGGATAAAAATAAGATCAACCACGATAGACAGGAGAATGGATATTAGGAGGTATACAAATGCAAGATAGAAGCTGTAAATTTTGTAAATTGAGATATGAACAAGAATCTCTAATAGGCACTATACACATGTGCATTATAGAAGAAAAAGAAACTAAGTTAGATAGTTATTGCGAGTATTTTAGACAGAAAAAGTAATAAGGGCATGTGCAAGGGGAAGTCACTTTAGTTTGGCGACCGAGGAGACTTCTCCACAAGCACACACAATTAAATTATAGCATTCAAAATGAAATTTAAATATATAAAAACGGAGTAATTCTAGATAAAAGTGCAGCTGCACCTCCAGACGTGGAGGAAAATAAATTGAAAAATAATAAAAAAATAAAAACAGAATTATACACAGAATTATACAATGATAATTTTCAAAATTACAAAAGATATGGGATACCAAAGGCACAACTAGTAATAGCAGATATACCGTATAACCTAGGAGTTAATGCTTACGCTTCAAACCCTGAATGGTATATAGGTGGGAACAACAAAAACGGAGAAAGTAAGAAAGCAGGAAAAGCATTTTTCAATACTGATCATAATTTTAATATAGCTGAATACTTCCATTTCTGTAATAAATTATTAAAAAAAGAGCCGAAAGAAAAAGGGAAAGCTCCAGCTATGATTGTATTTTGTTCATTTGAACAAATTCCTACAGTTATTGAATATGGCAAAAAGCATGGTTTTAAAAAAAGTTATCCATTATTTTTTATTAAAAATTATTCAGCACAAGTATTAAAAGCGAATATGAAAATAGTCGGGGCAACGGAACATGCAGTTGTTTTATACAGAGATAAACTCCCTAAGTTCAATAACGGCCGAACAGACACACAAAAAGGGAAAATGATTTTTAATTGGTTTGAATGGAAAAGAGATAATTCTAAATCTTATCCCAAAATACATCCAACACAGAAGCCAATAACTGTATTAAAACAACTTATTGAAATTTTTACCGATGAAGGTGATGTTGTAATAGATCCAGTAGCAGGTAGTGGAACCACATTAAGGGCTTGCAAGGAGCTAAATAGAAGCAGCTATGGATTTGAAATATCTAAAGATTTTTTTAGAAAAGCAACAGAACAAATGCTAATAGAAAATGAGGATGAATTCGAACAGCTATCTATAATTTAAATTACAACATGACTCATTGAAATTATAACAAATTATACGGAAATTAATATAGATTTATGAAATTTGCAAGGAGGGGGACAATGATTAAATTAGTTATACCAGACATACCTCCAAGTAATAACAAGTATATGGGCAGAGGTAGCACCAGGACACAGGCTTTTGAATATCAGAATATAAAGAAACATTGGGCAGACACGATAGGATGGTTAGTTAAAAAAGAAAAGATTGACAACGCATATAAGAAAGCAGTAGTCAAAATAACATATTATTTTCCTACTAAGCACAGACGAGATCCCGACAACTATAGCGGTAAATTCATACTAGATGGATTAGTAAGGTCTGGGATATTAGTAGACGATAGTTTTAGTAATATAGAGCTTATTCTTAAAGGTGACTATGATAGAAGTAATCCAAGAACTGAAATTGAAATAGAAAGGGTGGGATAATGAGATACACACAAACATCATCAAGGCAATGTGGCATCTGCAACAAAACAATAAAACATAAATACGGATTCTTCATAATAGATGAATTGATATTTGATTTAAAAGTGCAATATCACTATTTATTTAAGCACAAGGTAAGATATTACAAGTTAAAACGGATTATAAAAATGTGGCTACTTTTAATCTTGTTAGCACCATCAAACGTTTTGTTTTTAGTAATTAAGCTAATAACATATCCATTTTGGCTACTGCATGAAATTGTTAAATAGAAAGGGTGGGATAGGTGAGTTTACTAGAGAAAATACTTAAGGCTAAATCACAAGAACCACCATGCAATGATTGCAAACATCTTATATCACCTAAGAACAATTTAACGTTTTGCAAAATAAAAGATAAAATTATACTTCCTAGTTTTCCACCTAATAAGTGTGATCTGAGAGAGGAAAGGGAGGATTAGATGAAACAGCATATTACGTTTGAAGAATTTGACTCATTAACTGATGAACATTTAGACAAATTATTTAATTTAATGGGTCTTCCGGAAAAAAAAATTTACGTAAGTGAATATGATGTTAATATTGGAAGAATGATAGGGGTTTTACAACACAAATATTGGATTACGCTAGAACAAGACAAAAACAATTCATGGCATGTAGTTTTATATGAGAAAGAAAAAATTACATTATATCATCAGTTTCATGTAGCAAAACCAGAATTATGTGATGCACTATGGGAAGCAGTTAAAGAGGTGTTATAGTTGCATGAATACGCAGAGATTAAGGCATATAAACACACTGAAAGAGGAACAGAATTAAGGGTTATTATACCTAAGAAAGAGTTAGGGGACTATATAAAACGATTTAGCAAGAACGGAATAGTACAAGCTGAATTGCGGTTAGATGATGGTAGAACCATATCGGCTGACCAAAGGAAGAAGATATATGCAACAATTAAGGATATAAGCCTACATACTGGGCATCTACCGGAAGAATTAAAGGAAATCATGAAGTATTACTACATAGCGGATAGTGGAGAAGATTATTTCTCCTTATCCAACTGTAGTGTAACAACAGCAAGGTTATTCATAAACTACTTAATCGAATTTGCATTTCAATGGGACATTCCATTAGCTGATAGTGGGTTAGATCGGACAGATGATATAAGCAACTACCTTTACATGTGTATTAAATATCGCAAATGTTTCAGCACAGGAAAACTAGCAGATTTACACCACTGTACAGGTAGTAAAGTTGGAATGGGAAGAAATAGACATAAAATTAGTCATAGTGGTAAGTATTTCTTACCTGTATCGAGAAAACTTCATGATGAAATACATGTAATTGGGGATAAGAGTTTCTTTGAAAAATACCATGTCTACGGAATACAGGTAGATGATGAAACTTTAAAAGAATTGGGTTATAAAGTAGATGAATTAGAAAACCACGAAGACCAGGAGGGTTAAATATGAAATACGGCAATTTAACTATAAAACATTTATCACAATTTGAAAAGGATATGTTACTTCAAGAAGTTATAGATCAATGTGTAAGAAAAGCAGGAGATAGCTATTCGGATTTTGCGCGACCTATTATTAAAACTTTAGTTAGAAAACATTTAGTAGAGTATGGCGAAGACCAGGAGAGGCAAATATGAATCGCCACAGAGTATATTGGAGTGTTATGGGCATAGAACCAGGCACATATAGACAAGAAATGATAGAGAATTTAGAAAAAGAATTAAATAGATTAGCAGATATATACGGACTAGATGAAATTATAACTACATTTAGAAAGATGAAACTAGAGCAAGTTAAAGAAGATTAAGGGGGCGATGAATTGAAATTAACACAAAGTTACATTGAATTATGTACTGAAATTGAGGGGTTTGAATATAGAATTGAAAATATAAAAAAAGAAATTGAAAATATTTATAAACTAATGCATACAGGACCTAAAGGGATTACTGGGATAGATTATTCAAAAGAGCCTTCGGGAAGCGTAGTTCATATTCCATTAGACAGACTCATAGACAGGTTAAAGAGAGCTGAAAATACATTAGAAGTATTAGAGGATACTGTAAAAGAAAAAAATGCTTGTAAGGAGCAAATAGAGGGAATGCTTAAAAAGTTAGAAGGGGTAGATCATAAAATACTATATATGAGATTTGTTGACGGAAAAGATAATCAAAAAATAGCGGATGAATTAGGATATAGCTATTCTCATGTATCAAATACCATCAGCAAACATAGTAAAGATGTAGTAAGACAAGATAAAAAAGACGTTATATAATGATAGTATAGAAAGAATATACATAAGTGTTCTCCTTTCAAGAAACCCTACCGACTGAGGTCGCTGGGGTTTTTACTTTAGATAAACTTGATGAAAAGTAATCAAAAAGACATCAAAAAGTAACTAAAATGTAAGTCAAACCTAGTATAATAGCATTATAGAAAATTATAACTTAGGTAGAAAATGTTTCCTCCCCTTTATTTAACCTCGCTGGGACTCGCTCAGTGGGGTTTTTTATTACCAAAAATGAGGTGATTATATGTCGGTAAAAGAATTAATCGAATTACTTTCTAAGCTAGATCAAGAGAAGGAAATAAGGTATGTGTCAGTTGTATATGACGATGTTGAGATCACAGAAGTTAAGGATTGGGATGATTTCTATATGATATTTTAATTAGGTGATATTATGAAAGAAAAATACATTGATATACTCTATAGAAAAGAGTTAGAAAGAGAAAAGAAAAGACAGGATGAAATAGAAAGTTGTAAGTGTCATAGATGTGAGTGGAGTAGGTGGACAGGAACAAAGTATACTTGCATGTTCTTAAGGTGCATTAAATAATTTGTCGAAACTTGCGAACGATTATTATAGGATTTAGACTCCTTTTGTCGAATTTAACAACTAGGAAAATAATAAAAGGGAGCTAAATTGAAATGAGCAAAACTATTAACTTTTTTAACGTTGCAATATTTAAAAATGGAGAAAAAACTGATTTAGACTTTTTAAAATTTATTGATCAAATTGCATGTTTTCCTTGGGAATGCAGAGTTAGAAACTTAAGTGGAAATATTTCTGCACTATTTCCACTGCATCTAAGTGAACTCCATAAAGAAAAAAGAATTATACCTATAGGGAAATTTAGAACAGACTATAAACCATTTTTAGGAAAGGTAACTACATCTGATTTAAGAGAAATACAAAAAGACTTAGATGTTGTAGAACTTGTTACTATGGTTTACGATCAAAAATATAGGACTGCTGTTTTAGATTATAATCAAAATGGACTTAAGCCTAAAAACATCGAGGAATATTTCACATCATTTATACATAGAATAGAAGGAATTGAATGGGCTGTAAAACTCATACCAGTCATATCTAAAAAAGGCATAGAAAATATAGAAGAATCAATGCAAATAAGACAGTTAGAGATTAAATTAAAACTAGACAAATATAGTGAAAATATAATTGCAAGAGGAGTTAAAGTAGATGATAATAACAGCAAATTAATTTTAGATGTATTAAGTAATTTTAGAGCGGGAAATACTTCATTAGATGCAAATACATTAAAATTAGAGTTTAATTTGGGGCAAAACAAAACAGGAACAATGAATTTGGAAACTGTTAAACATCTGACAAAGGTTTTAAATCTGGATAGCAATTACATTGAGAGTGTTAAAGTGAGGTATAGAGATGCTAAAACAGATAAATTAGACACAATAGACTTAAAATATATTGGCAAGCAATTTAAAGATAAAATACTTGAAAAAGACGAAAATATTAATCCTGATTCTGAATATGTGGGATCAACGATTATTGGAATGTATGAAGGTTATGAGGGTACGTTGTCAAAATCTTATGAGGAATTTATAATCGATATGGTAACAGCTGATTTTCCTAAGTTGCAAAAAGAACCTAATAAAGAGAGTAGAGTTATTTTGAAGTCGGTAGAAAAATAGGTGATAAGTATGAAGAGAAAGAATAGCAATTCACTTAATAAATGTATTAACTGTGTAATTGAGGAAAAGTTACAATACACCGCGATTATATTTTTCATTATAATGATTATTTTAAAATTATTGTCTTTGAAATATACAATATTTATGGAGACTTATAATTGTATATTTAGCTTTCTTAATGCAGATATATTGACTGATGCAAGGGTAGAAATGTTGACAACAATATCTGTTGTTTTAATTGGATTTAATGTAACGATTATGTCTGTATTTGGATCAAGTTATTCACAAGCGGTTGTTGAAATTTCGGATAAAAACCTTTGTGAAAATTTCATTAAATATGCAAAGAAATTTTTAATTGTAACATTTATTTTTTTTATAATAACTATTTTTTATGATGTAATGAAATGGGAGTTTTTTGTGTTCATTTACATAAGTGTATTTATATCTGTCATTATGGAATTTATACGTTTTTCAGCAATTGTACTTAAAATGTATGATGTTAACATTAGTGATGCATCTAGTGCAGTAGAGAAACAGAAAAAGTATCAAGATGAAACAATAAAACTTTTAAGGCAAATAAAGGATGATTTACAAGTTGAAAATACTAAATCAAATACTGAGTATTTTAATGAGATGAAGGAAGCTATGGATATACAAAGAAAAAATTGTGAAAAAATATAAAAATAAATAGTAAGGCAACTTAAGTGCATCTCAAGTGTTAAGCAAAATAACATTTGAGATGTGCTTTTCTTTTGGGAAAAACAAACAAAGCAACTAGCAATGGGGTGGTGGTATGACGGAAATAAGAGGTCCAGATTACGAACTAGCAGAAAAAGACTACATGTTAGGAATGAAGTATAAGGACATAGCAGAGAAGTACAATGTATCTATTAATACAGTTAAGTCATGGAAACAGAGATACAATTGGAGTAGAAAAGGTGTGCATACAAAATCTAAAAGGGTGCATACACAAAAAGAGAGTGCAATCAGCAAGGAAATAATTAAAAAAGCTATGAATGATGATGAAATAGAAGATGCTGAATTAACAGACAAACAGCATCTTTTTTGTATGTATTACGTTAAATATTGGAATGCAACTAAGGCATATCAAAAAGCTTATGATTCTAATTATCTTACAGCACGAGTTGAAGGAAGTAGAAACCTAGCAAAACCTAACATAAAAAAAGAAATAGATAAATTAAAGCAAAGTATTAGAGAAGGAATAGGCTTAGATGCAATGGCAGTACTTCAAAAGTATATGGATATAGCATTTGCAGATATAACCGATTATGTTGAGTTTGGTAAAAAGCCAGTTGTAGTCGGTATAGTAGATGGAGAGCCAAAGGAACTTGTATTAAACTATGTGGATTTAAATGACTCCGTCAATGTAGACGGTTCTTTAATAAGCGAAGTTAAACAAGGCAAGGAAGGAATATCTATAAAACTCCATGACAAAATGAAAGCTCTTGAAAAATTAGAAAAGTATTTTGATCTATTCCCAGATAGGTTTAGACGACAAATCGAAGAAGAAAAGATTAAGATGGCTAGAGAAAAACTTGAATTAGAGAAGACTAAAGTCCTTGGAGAAGATGAAGAAGTAGAAGACGATGGATTCATAGAAGCTCTTAAAGGAGAGGTAAGCGAGGTTTGGGATGATGCTGAAGAAGATTAAAAAGGCAGTATTTAAGTTCAAACCCTTCTCTAAAAAGCAGAAGAAAATATTAACTTGGTGGCTTCCCAATTCTCCGGTAAAGGATAAAGATGGCATTATAGCCGATGGAGCCATAAGAAGTGGTAAAACTCTATCTATGTCATTGTCATACGTAATGTGGGCCATGGAGACTTTTGACCAACAGAACTTTGGAATGTGCGGTAAAACCATAGGCTCATTTAGACGTAATGTTCTCTTTTGGCTTAAGTTAATGTTAAAGTCCAGAGGATATAAAGTTAAGGATCATAGAGCTGATAATCTAGTCATAGTTAGTAAAGGTAATATCACTAACTATTTTTATATTTTTGGTGGTAAAGATGAAAGGTCACAGGATCTTATTCAAGGGATAACACTAGCTGGAGTATTCTTTGATGAAGTGGCTTTGATGCCCGAGAGTTTTGTTAGTCAAGCTACAGGTCGTTGTTCAGTTGATGGCTCTAAATTTTGGTTTAACTGTAACCCTGCCGGACCACATCATTGGTTTAAGATTGGATGGATAGATAGAATTAAAGATAAAAATTTAATCTATTTACACTTTACTATGGACGATAATCTTTCCCTAACAGAAAAGATCAAGGAAAGATATAGGAAGATGTATTCTGGTGTGTTTTTTAAGAGGTATATCCTTGGATTATGGGTAATGGCCGAAGGTGTTATATATGATATGTTTAGTCATGAAAAACATACAGTTAAAACTACAAATAGAGCATACACCGAATATTATGTATCTATTGACTATGGTACACAAAACCCAACCACATTTGGTTTGTGGGGCAAATATCAAAATAAATGGTATAAGATCAAAGAATACCATTATGATGGTAGAAAACAATCCAAACAAAAAACAGATACAGAATATGCTGATGATTTAGTAGACTTTATAGGTGAATTAAATATAAAAAGTGTTATAGTAGACCCTTCTGCCGCTTCGTTTATTGCAGAGCTAAAAAAACGTAAGATAAAAGTAAGAAAAGCTAAGAATGATGTATTAGATGGCATTAGAAATATGGCATCTGCTCTTAATAATTTACTTATAGTTTATAACGATTGTTGTAAAGAGACATTCAGAGAATTTTCGTCTTACATATGGGATTCTAAAGCGGCCGATAGGGGAGAGGATAAACCTTCAAAGGAAAACGATCACCAATTAGATGCTGATAGATACTTTGTAAATACAATTATATTTGGTAATAAGTCGATAGAATTTCTTAAATAAATAGGTCGAATGTAACATAATCATAGTTCTGTAACATACAAAAATGATTGTAAGTATTGATAATACAACAAATGTGTTATTATTCAATGAAAATGTATAGATATGCTATGATTTTTGACCTGTTCTTATGAATACATATGAAAGAAGGTGATAGATTGATAACGTATCAAAAGTTATTAGAGCAGAAGCTTATAAGCGAATCCAATATTAATGATTCTAGTATTATTAAAGATTTAATAGATAGCCATGATACCATGAAAATGGTAGAAGGGCAAAGGTACTACGAAAATGAGAATGACATATTAAAACGTAAACAGTACTACTATAAAGATGGCCGCAAACTAGAAGATGATACAAAAGCAAACCATAAGATACCTCACAACTGGCATAAGCTCCTAGTTGACCAGAAGGTATCTTATTTAGTTGGTAAGCCTATAGTGTTTCAATGCGATAAAAAGGATAAGGATTACGAGGAAAGGCTCAATTTAATATTAGGTGAAGAATGGGACGATAGACTAACAGAATTAGCAAAGAATAGTTCCAATAAGGGTACTGAATGGCTACATATATATATTAATAGTGAGGGCAAATTTAAGTTTATAATCATTCCGGCAGAAGAAGTTATACCTATCTATGATACAAGCCTACAAGAGAACCTAGAAGCGGTATTAAGGTATTATTTAGTAGAGGTTAATGGCAAAGATAGAATTAGAGTAGAATGGTGGACTAGAGACACTGTAACCTTTTACATTGAAGAAGAAAACGGAGTATTTGTGTTAGATGATACAGAACTTAAGAATCCGGATTCGCACTTCTACTACAATAATGTAGGCTATGGATGGGGCAAAGTACCTTTTATTGAGTTTCCTAATAACGAGGAAAGAAATAGTGATTTGAAATACTATAAAGAACTTATAGATAACTATGACCTTAATGTATCCGATCTAGCCAATAATCTATCAGAAGTACAAGAAATCATAACTATATTAAAAGGATATGAAGATACCGACCTATCACAATTTAGTGAGAACCTAAGACACTACAAAACTATAAAGGTTAGTGGCGAACCAGGTAGCGGAGTAGACAAGTTAGAGCTAAATATTCCTATAGATGCTAAGAAAGAAATGCTGGACCGACTAGAAGAAAATATATTCTTATTCGGTCAAGGTGTAAATGTAAAAACAGATAGATTCGGGAATAGTCCTAGCGGTGTAGCTCTTAAATTCCTTTATGCTCTATTGAATATGAAAGCTTCTGTCATGGAAAGGAAGTTTAGAAAGGCAGTTAAAAGGCTACTATGGTTTACTACTGAATATATCAATATCATAGATAAGAAAGATTATAATAGTACTACCGTACAAGTAACATTTAGAAGGACCATGATAACCAACGATTTAGAGGATGTACAAATAGCGGCTCAATCTAAAGGAGTTATATCTGATGAAACAATAGTTGCTAATCATCCATGGGTAGAAGATGTGTCGGAGGAATTAGACAGGTTAGAGAAACAGAGAGAAAAAGATCTTCAAGTATATCCACCTAACTTTAAAAGTGGTGATGTAGATAATGAAGAATAAAGAATACTGGGAAAAACGTTCAGAGCAGATAGCTTCAAAGCAATTTAAGAAAACGGATGAATATGTAACTTCTATGATCAAAGAATATGAAAAAGCTAAATTAAGTATTCAGCAGGATATAGAAATTTTCTATCAAAGATTTGCAATTGAAAATAAAGTAGATATGTCAGAGGCTAAAAAATTACTAGGTGGCCGAGAGTCATCTGAGTTTAAAATGACTTTAGAGGAGTTCACATCTAAGGCTAAAAACAATACTAATGGCATATGGGAGCAGGAACTAAATAATGTATCGTATAAAGTTAGGGTCAGTAGGTTAGAAGCCTTACAAACCCAAATACGACATCAAGTAGAGATGGTAATGAATGGTCAGCTAGAAGGAATGAACAGACTACTATCGGATATTTACGAAGATACCTATTACAGGAACATTTATGAATTTCAAAAGGGACTAGGTATAGGAGTAAACTTTGCAAAGCTAGATACAAACACCATAGAAAAAGCCATAGCCCAAAAGTGGATGGAAGGAAATTTTAGTAGCCGAGTATGGGATAATAGAACTAAACTTCTGACGGAGTTGCAGACAACTCTTGTACAATCATTAATTCGCGGGGATAGTATAGATAAAACATCAAGGTTACTAGCAGATAGGATGAATGTATCCAGGAGTAGAGCAGCTACCCTTGTTAATACAGAAAGTGCTTATATAACTAATAAAGCTACAATGGATTCATACAAGAATAGTGGAGTAGTAAAAGAATATGAAGTATTAGCTACATTAGACCTTAGTACTAGCCAGATATGTAGATCCATGGATGGGAATATATTTAAAGTATCAGAAATGCAACCTGGAGTAAATGCTCCACCATTCCATCCGAACTGTAGAACCACAACTATAGCCTATTTTTCAGATACTATAGATGAAAATAGAATTGCGAGAGATAGTGATGGTAACGTTTATTATGTAGATGGAAATATGAATTACAAAGAATGGTATGAGAAATATGTTGAAAGTGATCCAGAAGAATTATTAGCAGAGAAGAAACTACATAATAAGTATAGTGATACGGCACAGCACAGTAAATATAAATTAATATTTGGTGATAAAATACCTTCTAAACTTGAGGACTTCCAAGAACTAAAGTATAATAATATTAAAGAATGGGAAAATATTAAGACTAAGAAACAAGATACGTTAAATTCTTTAGATTATAGAGATTCTTTATATGGAAAATTGGGTAATAAAGAAGTAAGAGAGTGGTATGTTCATAAATGTAGCGATATACCTAATGTAATAGATAAGTCTAAGGACATTAAAGAACAGGCTATGGAATCTTATAGTTTGAGAAATAAATATAAAACAGAAGCTAGATTGATGATGAAAGATAGAAAAGAAGCTGAAAGACTAAATTTAGAAGAAGCGATTAAAACATTTGAACAGTTAGTAGATTACAAAGTTAAATATAAGAAACTTTCATTAGATGAGGTTTATAAAGATATAATTGGTAGTTCAAGCACCACTAGGAAATCAGTAAATGAGAAATTTGGAGTAAACTAGGAGGGGTTAAAATGTTTGACTATACTTTGAGTACAGAAGTAGACGCTACAGTGTTTAATAAGTATGATGAAATGATAAAGAAAATTCCAAATGTAAAAGCAGAAACCCTATTAGAAGATGTCAACGGATCATTGATACAAATATATTACTTGGATGATAAAAAAATAAAGCTAATAATGGATGAAGATGTAGGAGCGACCTATATAGAATCTGAAATAGAATTAAAAAACTATATAACTTTTAATTAGAAGGCACTTGCTAGAAAAGTAGTAGGTGCTTTTATATTGCCCTTTTTTAGTATTGTTAGGGCATAAAGAAACAAGAGTTCAAAGGTGGAGCCGGCCACTTTAAAAAGGTTAGAACAATAATAGGAGGAATAGGAATGACAATCAATAAATTTAAAATGAACTTGCAATTATTCGCAGGTGAAACACTAGAGCAACTATTAGGTGAGGATCTATATAAGCAAGTTACAGAAAAGCTAGGAGATCAAAAGATAGCAATAGTGTCAGATGGTAATTGGATACCTAAAGATAAGTTCAATGCTTTAAATGAACAACTTAAAACAGCGAGTAATACTATTGATGATTTAAAAAAGAGTAACAAGGATAATGAAGCATTACAAACTAAAGTAGGAGAGTATGAGACTAAAGTAAAGGACTATGAAAAACAGATACAGGATATGCAATTTAATTATGCATTAGAAGGAGCTTTAAAGGGTGCAAATGTAAGGAATATTAAGGTTATAAAAGCTCTGTTAGATTTAGACAAGGTAAGTATTGATGGAGACAATTTAATAGGGTTAGAAGAACAATTAAAGGGTCTGAAAGAATCGGACTCTTATTTATTTGGTGAGGATATATTGAAAGGTAGAGATCCAAATAAAGATACTAATACAATTGATCCATCGATGAAGAATAATCCTTGGAAGAAAGAAACTTTTAACTTAACGGATCAAGGAAAGATATTTAAAGAAAACCCAGAACAGGCTAGACAATTAATGAGCCAAGCTGGAGTAAGTATATAAAAAGGAAAGGTGATAAATATGAAAACAAAATTTAAAATGGATCTGCAATTATTCGCTTCAAGTGGAGGTACTAAATTATCAGATGTTATCGTACCAGAATTATTTAATCCTTATGTAATCAATAGAACAATGGAGAAAAGTGCTTTAGTACAAAGTGGCATAATAACAAACAATTCAGAGTTTGACAATCTAGCTTCTCAAGCAGCTCCAACTATTAACATGCCGTTCTTCGAGGATTTAACAGGAGAGTCAGAACAAATAATCGAAGATGCAGATTTAGAAGCAGCTAAGATTACAAGTAATAAAGATGTGGCAGCTATTATAAGACGTGCAAAAATGTGGAGTGCTACGGACTTATCTGCTGCACTTGCAGGTAAGGACCCAATGGCAGCTATAGCAGAATTAGTAAGTGGATTTTGGACTAGAGATATGCAGAAAGAATTAATTGCAATTCTTAAAGGTGTGTTTTTAGCTCCAACAATGAAGGATAATCTTCTAGACATATCTGCATTAGAAGGTGATGCTTCCAAATGGTCAGCTAGTGCCTTTATAGACGCACAACAAATGCTAGGAGATGCAAAAGAACTTTTAACGGCAGTTGTTATGCATAGTGCTACAGAATCAGCTTTAAGAAAGCAAAACTTAATAGATGTAATAAAGCCAAGTGATAGTCCCGCATTTAACGTTTATCAAGGTAAAAGAGTAGTAATTGATGATGGTTGTCCTGTGGAGACTGGCGGAACTTACACAACTTACCTATTTGGTCAAGGAGCTTTAGCATTAGGAAATGGCAATCCAGTAGGATTTATAGCTACCGAAACCGATAGAGACAAGAAAAAAGGTTCTGGAGTTGATTATTTAATCAATAGAAAGACTTATATTTTACATCCTAGAGGGATTAGATTTACCAATGCAAGTGTAGCTAAAACAGAAGGGCCATCTAGATTAGAGTTAGCAAATAAAGCCAACTGGCAAAGAGTATATGAGCCAAAACAAATAAGAATAGTAGCATTTAAGCATAAGCTATAAGAAGGTGAATAAGATGACTCAGTTAGAGAAGTTGAAACAACTATTAGGTATTACAGATGATACAAAAGACTTTATACTCCAGTTTACACTAGAAAAAACAGAAGATACTATAAAGAACTATTGCAATATAAAAGAGATTCCAACAGAGCTTAACAATACAGTTTTAAGCATGGCGGTAGATCTATATAGAAATGAGAACCTAGGAGAAGAAGAGAGTCCCCTGGGTTCTGTCTCTTCCATAAGCGAAGGAGATACTACTGTAAGCTATAGGAGTTCGGCTAATGAATTTAAAGACACATTAATAAAGAATTACAAAGAGCAACTTAATAGATATAGAAAGCTGGTATGGTAATCATGTTTAAAGGTATAGAGAAAGCTAGGGCTAAGGCAAGAAAAGCTATAGAGAGCTTATATGATTGCACATGCAATGTGACAGGCTGCGAAGATTATAAAGATCCCGTCACTAGAGCAACTAAGCAAGTACCCAAAGTTAAATATGAAGATCAACCTTGCAAAGTATCTAAGCAAAGCCTATCTAAAAATAATCAAACTGATACAGTAAACCAGATAGCTTATGAACTTAAACTCTTCATAGCCCCAGAACTAGAAAATAAGCAAGGTGATACTATAGAGGTTACTAATAAACTTGGGGTTAAAGAGACATATAAAGCTGGAGAAGGATTCCCTTATAATAATCATCAAGAAGTTATCCTGTTAAAAGAAGGTAAAGCATAGATGGGTAAAGGTAGCTTTGATTATTCGGATTTTAAGAAACTTGCAGACAACTTTCAAAGATCCATAAATAGAAAAGTAGTAGATAAGTTTCTGGAAGAATTTATTTTGGAAATGGCTTTTAGAGCAGAAAGAAAGATTAAGAAACGTACCCCTGTTGGAGTATACCCTCAAGGTTCTGGAAGAACAGGAGGTAACCTTAGACGTAACTGGAAAGTAGGGAATGTAGAAAAGCAAGGCAGCTCTTATGTAGTAGAGATATATAATCCAACAGAATATGCTAATTTTGTGGAATATGGCCATAGAACCAGAGATCATACAGGGTGGGTACAGGGAAGATTTATGATGACTATTTCAATGAAGGAAATAGAACGAGAATTACCTAGGTTTTTAGAGAATAGAGCAGCCAAATTATTAGAAGAAATTCTTAAAACAGAATAAGGTGATACGATGACTATTGATAAAATAGTAGTTGCTATAAATCAAGAATTAGAAAAGATTTTTTCCGAAGTTACAATTTATAACGAAGCTATTAAGCAAGGTTTTAAAGCACCTTGTTTTTTTGTTGCCATTTTAAATACAAGCACCGAAAAAGGATTATGCAAGACCTATACAGATAATATATTCTTTGATGTTCAGTATTTTAGCGATCTAGAAGATAGTAACAGTGACTTTATGATAGTACAAAATAAGTTATTAAGATCTATAGAATATATACAACTTGAAGATGGTAAGGTGATAAGACTAAACAATAGAAAAGTAGAGAAGGTCAACGATATATTACATTATTTCTTTGATGTAGATGTTGGATTAATCGAGATAGAAGAAGGTATCAAAATGGAGGCTTTAGAGAAGGAAGGAGTGGTTAAGGATGAGTAAATTAAAAAAGAGTGAAGAAGCGGTAAAAGAACATAGATACTCTAAAAATCAATTCATTCAATCCAAGTTATACTCAGCAATAGATCAAGATATATTAAAAATTATCTTAGATAATGATAAGAAGTATACAAAGGAAGAAGTAAAAAGCGAGTTAGAAGCTTTTAGAAGAAAGGAAGTGAAATAATGGGTGCTAGGTGGGAAAGTCAAAATAAAGGAAGACCAGGTGTGTATAGCAGAAATACATCAGAGGATATGGATCTATCTCAAGTATCCGATCGAGGCGTATGTGCTTTACCCCTTAAGTTAAATTGGGGAGAAAAAGGATTTATTCAGATAGTAAATGGGGAAAACCTACTAAAAAAGATTGGGTATTCAATTACTGACCAAGAAGTATTCCCTATCAAAGAAGCCTTTAAAAATGCTAGAATTATTTACTTATACAATGTAGCGGAGCAAGGAAAGAAATCAAAGGCTACAGAAGGGGAACTTATAGCAGAGGCCAAATATGAAGGAATTAGAGGGAATGATATCACAGTTGTCATTGAAAAGAACTTAGATGATAGTTATCAAGTGATTATAACCCTTGGAACCATAGAGGTAGAGAAACAGAACATTACCACTATAAAAGAATTCAAAAGTGATTTTATTACCCTTTCAGGAACCTTGCAGGAAGTGGCCGGATTAAAATTAACAGGTGGGGAAACAGGAACAGTTACCAATGAAAGCTATATTCAGTTTCTTGAAGCTGTAGAAAGAGAAGTAGGTAATATCAATGCCATTGGTTATCCAGGAACTGAAGAACCTATTAAAGAACTCTTTGTTAGTTTTATTAATCGGATTCGAGATGAAGTCGGGTACAAAATTCAATGCGTACTATCTGAATATCCAGAAGCGGATCATGAGGCTATTTATTCCGTTAAAAATGGAGTCGTGATGGGTGCATCAAAATTGACCTCAGCTGAATGTGTACCTTATGTATTAGGGGCCGTAGCAGGAGCAAGAATTAACGAATCACTAACCTATCATAAATATAAGATGGGTGCTACCAATGTAACCGGGGAGCTACAAAATGAGGATATCAAGAAAGCGTTGCTTAAGGGTGAAGTTGTTTTTACCATGTCTAGAGATGGCAATGTAGTAATAGAACAAGATGTCACTACTTTAAAATCATTATCGAAAGAAAGACCAAAGGCATTAAGAAAAGGAAGGCCATCCAGAGCACTAGATAACTTTGACGGAGACATAGATAAGACTTTTTACACTTACTATATTGGTAAAGAAGATAATGATGAGGCAGGTAGAGCTATTCTTAAAAATGAGATTTATAAACTAGCTAAAAAGTACGAAGAATTAGGAGCCTTTCAAAATACAACATTAGAAGATTTTGAAATATTTGAGGGTGATGATATAGATTCCGTGTTCATAAGATATGCTGTACAACCTGTCGATAGTGTAGACAAAATCTACATAGAAAGGGTGATTAAATAATGAGTAGAGTTGAACTTAAATCAAAAGATGCTATATCAGGTAAAGAAGGTAGAGCCTATCTAGTTATAAATGGTAGGAGACATCTTCTTTTTTGTGCTAAAAAAATAAAGATAGACTTTGAAAAACAGAAGGCTGAAATCAAAACAATTGGAAGAAGGGTCACCGGGCATAAAGCAACAGGTTTCTCGTTAAAAGGAGATATGACTATACTTCAGCCAGAAGATACCTTTACAGAAATGGCTATTGACTACATTAGAACTGGCCAAGATATGTATTTTGAGTTACTTATAGAAAATGATGACCCAACATCAGAGGCAGGGAATAAGCAAACGATAGTTAGGGATTGTAACCTAGATAATGCTACCCTTGCCATGTTAGATGCAGATGCGGATTCGCTTGAACAGGAAGTAAGCTTTACCTGTGAAGATATAGATATTATTAAAAAATATAAAAAGTTAAGCTATGGAAATTAAGGAGGAATTTAAATGAGTTTACAAGCATTTTTAAATAAAGATAAAAGAGATAGAAAGAATCAAATAGTAGAGTTTGTAGTATCAGAGGACTTTAAAAATTCAGATGGGGACATAGAACCATTTAAAATTAAACCTATTGGCTTTGGACAATTTTCAGCTATAAGAGAACAAAACTCTATGACAGAAATAAAAAATAAGCAAATGATTAAAAAGACTAATGAAGGAGCAACTACTTTGGCATTATGTGCAAAATGTGTTGTATATCCAGATTTAAAAAATGCAGAGCTTCAAGATTTTTATGAGGTTATGTCAGAAACAGAATTATTAGATGCAATGCTTACAATTGAAGAAATCACAAATCTATCAAATAAAATTATGGAGATATCAGGATTAAATCAAGATATGAATGAGTTAAAAGAAGAAGCAAAAAACTAATAAAGGAGGGTGATGGTGAGGCTGTTTATGCTCACTATGCCCTCCACAAACTTAGAATAATGCCTAGTAGGTTTTCTAATTTACCGCCATATGAAAAAGCTTTTATTATGGCCAGTATAGATGTAAGGATAGAAGATGAGAAAAAGGCTATGGATAAGGCTAAAAGAAAGTAGGTGAGACAGTGAGTGCAGTAGGAACTACATTAAAACTATTCGATAACTTTTCTCAGCCTTTAAATGGTGTTTTTCAGAGCTTAGATAAAATGCTTAGGGTTATGGAAAACTTAGATACAACAGCCAGAAATATGGATTTAACTAGTTCTATTAGAGAAGCTAGAACAGATATAGGAGCCTTTACTACACAGGTTAATGAAATGGCCCAAGGTTTACAAGTAGCTGAACAAAGTAGTAACAGTTTATTTAACTCTTTCAAAAGATATCTGGGTATAGGTGCTGCTATAGAAGGTGGAAGAAGAGCTTTTAATGCATCAATGACCTATGATGATGCCACTAGACAGGTAATGGGTATAACAGGAGACAATTCTTCAGACATGATGCAGCAGTTAGACAGGTACACAACAGCTTTTGCTACGGGAGGATTAACTAAAAAGGATATTGCAGAAGGCTATCAGTATACTTCTTTGGCAGGATGGGATTTTGATGAGTCAACTTTTGCTATGCCGATTATGAGTGGCTTAAAAAGAGTTACAGGAGCAGAGTTTGGGAGAATATCAGATTTAATTACAGATTCCATGACGCCATTACAGTTAAGTATAGATAAATTGCCCGAATTTGCAGATCAAATGGCAGTAACTCAAAGGATTTCTAATACTAATATTGAACAGCTTTTAAATGCTTATCAAGGTGGAGGATTTAAAGGCGTTCAAACTGGTAAAATGTCTATGCCAGAGTTAAATGCCCTTATAGGGGTGTTTGGAAATGCTGGTATAAAAGGAACAGAAGCAGGAACACAGGTCAGAAATATTATGAATGGATTATATGGAACGGAGAAAAAGACACAAGAAATACTAGAAAAAATGGGCATAGAAGCTTATAAAAATGGTGAGTCAAGAAATGCTTTTGATTTATTACAGGAATTTGGAAATAAATTAAATCAATATGACGATCAAAGTAAAAAGCAAATTATGTCAGGAATGTTTAATGTTTACGACGAAGTAGGATTAAATGCATTAATGACACAACTTGATAAGCTCCCAGAGTATAAAGATCAGATAGAGCAATCTGATGGTGCTTTAAATGACATGATAGCCACAATAGATGGTGGAATAGGTGGAGAGTTCAGAGGTTTTTTATCACAATTTAATACATGGCTAGTTGGATTGGGTGCGGCATTAGAGCCTGTCGGCATGTTACTTCTTACAATAGCTCAATCTGATATAGGTAGTACTTTTTTTGTATTAATTCAAATGGTTGCTGGTGGAATAGGCCTTTTAGCTAGTATGCTTATGATATTCCTTGCTCAACTAGATCCTTTAGCGCCTGTTATATGGGGACTAATAGCAGCAATGGGAGTACTTTGGTTAGCACAAAGTGCGCAAGCCATACAAACTAAGATTCAAACACTCTTAGCTCAAGAAAGTGTACTTGCGACAATCGCTAAGACTATAGCAGAAAAAGGACTATTAAAAGCAATATTTATGTCTATTCCAGCATTAGTCGCAAAGGCTGTGGCGGAAATAGCGTTAATAAGTCCAGCTTTAGCTATTATAACTGTCATAGGTGCAGTAATAATTGTTTTAGTTGCATTAGCACAAAAATTTGATTGGGTGAGAGTTGCAATGGTAAAATTTATAAATGGCGTAATTGGCTTTGTTAATGATTTATTAGATCAAGTATCTCAAGTACCCGTTATTGGTAACTTAATTGGAAATTTTAGAATAAAGGAGCTAGATGAAAAAACTGGCCTTAAATTTAGAAATCCTTTGGAGGATATGTTTGATCCAGACAAACTTATGGGGGAATTGCCAGAAGAACCGGAAAAGCCAGAACTTCCAGAGTTTCCAACTAAAATGGATATAGGGAGTGTAGATAAAGTAAAAAGTGTAAAAGAAGTAGATATATCAGATGAAGACATTAAACTACTAAGAGATGTGGCGATGAAAGAAGCTGTTGTTCAATATAATTCATTTAAACTTGAGTCTAACGCGAATTTTGGAGACGTACACCAAACCGCAGATATGGATGGAATACCAAAAATAATTGAAGAAATGTTAGAAGAACAGATTGCTATTAGTACAGAATTGTCTTATGGGTAAAATATAAATGAAAATCTTTCCAACTAATGTTATAATATTATAAATGACATTGGTTGGGAGGAGATTAATGTGAAAGTACTTACAACTAAACCTAATTTGGTTTTTATACCGAAAGAAGAAAAAGATTTTAAAAGAGATTTAGAAAAAGAAATGGGCAAGGGAAAACAAGTACCGAATTTGGGATTAAGCTATATCCAAGGAATAAAAGCAATTGATGAAAATCGTAAAAATTCAAATCCTGCGTCTTTAGAGCCATTTATCTATGCTCATGATGGGGGTGTTAGTTTTAAATTAATGAGTGCAATTAGTAAGGAAGCTTGGTATATAGGAATATCCAAAGATTATGTACATAAAGTGTATTTTATTGATGGGGATGTAATTACAAAAAGTAAAAGTGTAATTAAACGTGGGATTGCAGGCACTCTTATAGCGGGTCCGGTAGGTACTATTATTGGTGGAATGAGTGGTATTGGAGAAATAGCTGAACAAGAGGCATATATGGTAATGGAAACTGATGAAAATAAAATATTTTTTAAATGCAGAGCTGGAACAAAAGATATTTTTGAAATGAAATTTAAAAACATATTTGGGGATAAAGCAATAACTTCAGAGGAAATAAAAAGACAACAGGAACAAGAGCTTTTAAATAATATATAGATAGGCACCTTAAAATTAGGGTGTCTTTTCTAATGCTTAAAATAGGAGGTGCAATATGGATAAGTACGGCATATTCTTTAACTTCCAAGGTGAAATAATAAGACTTCCAGTAAACCCAGAGACGATTAGAGTCAGAAAAGAAGGAGACAACAAAACGTATCAAGTCCTTAAACTCGGAGAAATCAATATATTAGGAGATATGAAGCTTAATGAAATCGATTTTGAGGTTTTATTACCTGGTAGGGCATACCCTTTTGTATTGACTAAAAATGATTTCAAGGGTCCTGATTTTTACTTAGATAAGTTTGATAAATACATGGAAAGTAAAGAACCTGTAAGACTTGTAATCACAGGAGATCCTATGGCAATCAATCAGTTAGTTAGCATAGAAAATGTAGAATATGAAAAAAGGGCAGGAGAAGAAGATGATATATATGTGAAATTAGAGCTTAAGGAGTATAGAGAATATGGTTTAAAGACGTTTACAGTAGCAGGAAGTGATAAAGGTAAGATTGATCAGGTCTATGTGCAAAACATTAACAGACCTAAAGTGTAGGTGATTAAAATGGAAGTATTAATAGAAAGTAGAGGAAAAACTTTTAATGTAACTCATTTATGTTCAAATATTGAATGGAAAACAGAATTAAATAAAGCTGCTACACTAAAAGTAAATGTTCAAAGAGTAGATGAGTTGGCTTTCTTTGAAGGGGATACTGTAAAACTTATAGATGGAGATAGGAAGTTATTTAAAGGTTATATCTTTAAGAAGGATAGAGATAAATCACAGATTATAGAAGTAACTGCATACGATCAAATGAGATATCTGAAAAATAAAGACACTTTTATATTTAAAAATAAAACTGCTTCAGAAATAGCAGTGCATATCTTTAAACAGTTTGAATTGCAATATGGCGATATACAAAATACGCCTTTTAAAATAGAAAAACTAATAGAAGATAATAAAACTTTATTAGATATTATACAAGGAGCACTAGATAAAACACTAATAAATACAGGTAAAATTTATGTGGTATATGATGACTTTGGATATCTGACTATTAAGGACATTGATAGCTTAAAAACTAACCTTATAATAGGTGATGAAAGTTTAGCTACTAATTTTAAATATACTACATCTATAGACAGTGATGTTTATAATCGGATTAAATTATTTAAAGATAATAAAGAAACTGGTAAGAGAGATGTCTATATAGTTTTTGATAGTGAGAATATAAGCAAATGGGGCATATTGCAGTATACAGAAAAGTTAAACGAAAACATTCCGGAAGGTAGAGCTAATCAACAAGCTAAGACCCTATTAAAAGTTAGAAATCGTTTAAAACGTACACTGTCTATAGACTGTATAGGATTTACTCAATTAAGGGCAGGTAATTCGGTAGGGGTATTTATTCAAGAGCTAGGGGATATAAGTGTAAATCAATTAATGATTATAGATAGTGTAACCCATAAAATTAAGGGAAGACATCATACTATGAGCTTAAATCTTATATATGAGTAGGTGATGGGATGGCAAAATTATTAGACCAAATTCAAAACATAATTGAGAGTTATTTAGAAGCTAAAAAGTTAACGGAATCTATAGTCGGAACCATAGAAAAAACAAACCCACTGATAGTAAAAATAGATAGCAAACTTCCTATTGATGAAGACTTTATACATGTTCCATCAAGTATAAAGATAGACAGTGATGATATAGGGGAAAAGCTTCTTCTTTTAAGAGTCCAAAATGGACAGCTCTTTGTAGTATTAGACAAGTATTAAGGAGGGATTAAATGATACCTCAGAGAGAATTAACATATTCAGATGAATTAGAAGTAGTAAATATGCCTTCTTTGACGTATACGATAGATTACAAAAACAATAGGATAGGAGGTACAATTGATTCAATTAAAGCAGTAGAACAAGCAGTGGACAAGATACTGAATACACCTAGATACTCGCATAAAATATATCCGGATTGGTACGGACATGAACTGTGTTCACTTATTGGGCAAGATAGATTTTATGTAGAGTCAGAGGTAGAAAGAATGATAAGAGATGCGCTTTTGACAGATGATAGAATAATTGAAATAAAAGATTTTACAATGTTGGATATAGATCAAAAAGATGCATTAACAGTCAAATTTACAGTGATAACCACATTGGGAGAAGTAGGAGTGCAAAAGGAGGTGACTATATGATTTTTGAAGAAATGGGCTTTGAGAACATATTAAAAAGAATGTTAGATAAGATACCAAATAGTATGGATAAAAGACCAGGTTCAGTTATATATGACGCAATGGCTCCTGCAGCTACTGAATTAGCACAAACGTATATTACATTAGATTATCTCTATGGTAAATTAAATGCTGAAAATCTTGAAGGCGAGGAGTTAGAAAGGTTTGTATATCAAAAAACAGGAATAATAAGAAAATATGCTACTAACGCTATCAGAAAAGGTGTATTTTCTAAAGAAGATGGTAGTTTTTTTAATGTAACGACAGGTAGCAGGTTCGCGGGTGAAGATTTGTATTATGTAGTTATAGAAAAAATAACCGATGGAGAATTTAAGCTTGAATGTGAGGAAGTTGGCGAACCTGGTAATATTTATGTTGGTTCATTAATACCAGTGGATTATATAAATGGATTAGGAAAGGCTCAGTTGACCGATGTATTGATTTATGGATACGAGGCTGAAAGTGATGAGAGTTTACTGGAAAGATACTATGAGAGAATTAGAACCCCTGCAACAAGCGGAAATAAATATCACTATCTTAATTGGGCAAAAGAAGTTGTCGGAGTAGGAGATGCGAAAGTAATACCTTTGTGGAACGGAAAAGGCACAGTAAAGATAGTAATAGTAGATTCTAATAAAAATCCAGCAGGGAAGGAACTTGTCACAAAGGTATTTGATCATATAGAAGAGGAAAGACCTATAGGTGCTAAAGTGACGGTTGTGTCAGCAGTTGCCAAGGACATAAGCATAAAAGCTAAAGTGAGTTTAGCAGAAGGATATAGAATACAGTTACTACAAGATGAATTTAAGAAGGCGTTAGAGCAGTACCGAAAAGATATAGCGTTTAAAGATAGCTATATTTCTTATGCGAAGATTGGGAGCATTCTATTAAATATAGATGGAGTACTGGATTATGCTGATTTAAAGTTAAATGAAGAAATGAAAAATATATCGCTAAATGAAGAAGAAATACCTATGTTCAACTTAGTAGAATTAGAGGTGATATAGATTGTTTGTAGAGAAATTAAATAAGAAACCAAGCGGAGTATATATAATAGAAGAAGAAAAAGATATAGTTAATGGCATTTGGGAAGGATTTTTAGACCATGATAATGTAAATCACCAATCTATATCAATCTATACAGAACCTAAATTTACAGGGGAAAAGGTAGATAATTATTTTATTTCCACCCCTTCTGAAACACCATGGAAAACTCATTTGAAGGTGTTTTCTAAATCAGAAAAAATCTATATCGTCTATGAAACTACAGGTGACCAAGTTGAAGCGGAGGATATAAACTCAATCAATCAAAGATTTGATGATTACAGAGAAAATGGGGTTATAGATGGTGGCTATTTTATAAGGGATGGTGATATGTAATGGCACAGCAAACAATAAAAATTCGTAGAGGTACTAAAGCACAGTTAAATACTTTAGGCACATTATCACAAGGAGAAATGGGATTTTGTACTGACACTAAAGAGGTGTATATAGGGGATGGTTCTAAAAATATATTTGTAGGTAAAGTTTTATCAGGACCATATGCAAGTCGACCGAATGCAGGAGTAGAAGGTCGGTTTTTTTATGTAACAGAAGGGGCTAACTTAGGGTACATCTATATAGATAATGGTTCAACATGGAACAGAATCAATTCTTTAGCTCTTACAGATTTAACAGGTAATATTGATAATATAAAAGATGGAGCTACTTATGCAAAGGTAAAGAAAGCAGATATTACTAATGGACAGGTAAACAAAGTTTCTGATGGATCCAAAAGTGCTACTGCTGCTGAAATTAGAGATCATATAGACGATATAACACGACATAGGAAAATAAACGACACTTCCATAGGAGCTACTGATTTATGGTCAGCACAGAAAATTAATACAGAAATATCTAATGCTGTAAGAGGATTAGATTGGCAAGATAGTGTAGGATCTAAAGCATTGACAACTCCTCCAGTAACTCCACAGAAAAACTTTAGATGGATAATACCTACAGGAGCAACAGGAGCATGGGCAGGAAAAACAAATCAAATAGCACATTGGGATGGAGCGAAATGGATGTATTATACACCTTCTATTGGTTGGAGCGTATATGTTCATGATGAAAATAAAAACTATGTGTTTAACAGTACTACTTGGGTTAGAAGTGGTGAAGCTAACCAGAACATAAAGGCCGGAAATGGACTTCAAGGCGGAGGTCAAGCAGATGAAGTTACATTAAGCATAGGACAAGGTAATGGAATAACAGTTGGAACTACATCTATAAGTGTGAAAGCTGGTAAAGGAATCACAGTAGATAGTACTGGAGTAAATGCTAGTATTGATGGCTCGAGTATTGTATATGATGGGAATAAGCTTACAGTTGCATTAATAGATGGAGGAACCTTTTAGGTGGTGATAATGTGGCAAGAAAAGTATTGATTCAAATAAGGCGAGGATTAGAAAAAGATATTGGTACTCTTGCAGTTGGAGAGTTAGGGTATTGTGAGGATACAGAAAAGCTATATATAGGTACTGCAAAAGGAAATGTATTGTTAGTAGCAGCTCAAACTGTTGGTGATATGCTTAAATCCATCTATGATACTAACAATGATGGAAAGGTAGATATGGCAGAGGTGGCTGATAAGGTACCATGGGGTGGGATAACAGGGAAACCAAGTACATTTACACCTAGTACCCATTCTCATAATTATATTGATATACTAGATACTAGAAACACTATAGATACTCCTAAGAACTTAATGGCGGGTGGGAGATGCATTAAGGCAGATTTTAAATATAGGACTTCAGCTGGAAATCCTCCAGTCAACGCATGTGCCAATAGTACATATGCTCACATATTAACAATAGTAGGATGGGGTAATTCTTCAGGAGGATATCCAGTACAAGTAACTTTCGGGAAGTCATCTATAGCAATTAGATTAGGAATGAGTGATACTGATTGGGGACCTTGGACAGAGTATAGAACTTTCACTGGTGGTCTAACCTGCAATGATCTCAAGGGGGTGTAGGTTATGTATGGACAGTATAAATACGGTGAGCACAGGTATGGAGAAGAAGGTACTTCAATAGACGAGATAGACTTACTAACCCCTAATTTAATGAAATATTTGCCTTGGTACTATCACGAATCTAAGACAATGAAAGAAATTCAAGAAAGCATATCTAAAGAATTTGGATTAATTGCTTATTATACAGAAGATGTATATAGGCAATTTTTTATTGATACAGCTACTTGGGGATTAAGCATTTATGAAAGTGAACTAGACTTAAAAACTAACATGAGTTTATCCTATGAAGAAAGAAGAGAAATTATAAAGGCTAAGTGGAGAGGTAGAGGGACAACTACCAAACAAATGATTAAGAATACTGCTGAGGCTTTCAGTGGTGGAGAAGTTGATGTAATAGAATATTTAGAAGAAGATTACTTTATTGTAAAATTTATAGGTGTTAAAGGGATACCAAAGAATATGCAAGGTTTCATAGATATGTTAGAAACTATCAAGCCAGCTCATTTAGCTTATGAATTTAAATACAGCTACACTACTTGTGAAATGTTAATAGCCTGGAATGTAACCTGTAGTGATTTAAAAAGTATAACTTGTACGGAACTAAAGACATATGAGAAATTTTAGAGAGGAGAGATATTATGAGGAAAACTGCTCTTGGTTGCACAATATTAGAAGGCAATGATATAGCTGATTTACCCCTAGTATCCGAAAATAGTGAGATATTAGAAGCTGAACTAGCTAAGAAAGTTGATAAAGTGGCAGGGAAAGGATTAAGCACAAATGATTATACAACAGCAGAGAAAACAAAATTAACAGGAATAGCTACTGGAGCTAATAACTATACTCATCCATCAAGCCATCCTATTAGTTTTATTACAGGATTACAATCTGCTTTGGATGCTAAAGAAACTCCATCGGGTGCACAGTCTAAAGTAGATGCACACGCAAACCTCACAAATCCACACAATCAATATGTATTAGACACAGAGTTTGCGACGCATTTGGCAGAAATGGCTACAGAAGATACAGCAGGACATATTAAGTTGTCCGATATACCAACACCACCTAAAGGAACTAGGATAGCACGAGGAACATACACAGGGAATGACGTTGACAGAAGGGCAATTAATGTAGGATTTATGCCTATGGTGTTTTATGTTGTGAAAAAAGAACCAAACCACACATTATTCACTACTTTTTATTCTGATTACACTTTCTCTTTAGGTGTAAATAGTACATCAAACTCAAGTTCAATAATAACTATATCATCAACGGGTGTAATCCTAAGAACCAATAGTATTTATATGAGACCAAATGAATCTGGAGCTTCTTATGAATGGTTTGCTATTGGTTAATAAAATATACAAGGAGGAATAGCTGTGATTGTATTACGAGATAAAACAATAGAAACAAATTCTTTGTTCCCTAGTACAGACTGGTACAACGAAGGTAATTATATAATAGATGAAACAAAAGAAGAAAATAAAGAATTAATAGAAAAAATAAAACTTAATGCTCCTTATATGGAACTAGTAATAGAAGATGGTCAAATAGTTGATGTAATTCCAACTGAAAGACCTGAGCCTATACCCGAGATAGTGAACGAACAAGTAGACGAAGAAAAAGCATTTTTGTCTGAAGCAGTAATACAGTTATCAAATGAATTAGAAAGCCTTAAACAAGAAATCAAAACATTAAAAGGAGGAAATTAATATGTTATATGCTTGGAAAATTAAATCTTATGCTTATTTAGTGAAAATCGAAAGATACGAATTAGAGCCAGTTGAGGGTAGTGAAAAAGTTATTGTAGAAGAAAGTTATAGAACAGCAGTAGCAATCTACTTAACAACAGGAGAAGTTGCAGCATAGGAAATTTATGCGACACAATTAACACCTAGAAGGGTGTATTTTTTATGCCCTTCTTTAATTTCAGAAGGTAGGTGAAGTTATGAAGAAATATATAGTAGTTCTAGATCCGGGCCATGGCGGAAGTGATCCAGGAGCAGTAGGTCCTACAGGACTAAAAGAAAGCCACGTAGCTTTTAAAATTGCATGTATGGTATCAGATATTCTCGTGCGGTATGGTATAGAGATTATATTTACAAGGGCAGGGGATACAAGAGTAAGCTTAGATGAACGTGTTAGAATAGCAAACAACTCTAATGTGGATTACTTCGTATCTATTCATATTAATAGTGCTACCAATCCTAAAGCCACGGGGACAGAAACATTTGCATACAAGGTAGGAGTTGAAGGGGATAGACTAGCTTATTCTATTCAAAGTAATCTAGTACAAGCAATAGGATTAGCAGATCGGGGAGTTAAATATAATAGTCTACAAGTTGTTAGAGAGACTCCAATGCCAGCTTGCCTAGTAGAAGTAGCCTTTATTAATAATCCTAATGAGGAACAGTTATTAAAGAGTGCCGAGTTTTTAGAGAAGGCAGCTATAGGAATTGCAAAAGGAATATTAGAACACATAGGTATTGATTATATGCCGAAGGAGGAAGAAGCCATGGGTTGGGAAGAAAAACAAGGATTAGAGCATCTTGAGAACTTGGTAAAAAAGAAAATAATTGATAGTCCCGAGTTCTGGAAGGATAAATTAACAGAACCAATGCCAACATGGGCCATATTAAGCCTTATAGACAGAATTACAGACAAATAGAAAGCAGGTGCATACATGGAACAACAACTTTTAAATTTAGCAGCAGGAAATGGACTTTGGGCTTCTCTTTACGTTTTTCTTTTTATATACGTATTGTACGATAGTAGACATAGAGAAAAGAAATATCAGGAAACTATAAGTGAAAATCAATCAGTAATTAAAAATCTTACAGAGAAGTTTGGAATAGTGGAAATAATTGAAAAAGACGTATCTTACATAAAAGCAGAATTGAGAAGATAAATAGGAGGATGATAGTATGAACGAATTAAATAGTGTTATAGAAGTATTGAAGGTATTTTTAATCAATCCTTGGTTATTGTCATTCGGTGGATTATGGGTAATCGGGTACATGTTAAAAGAACATACATCATTTAACAACAAATTAATCCCTTGGGTGATTTTAGTATTAGGGTTAGGTTTAGGTCAAGCCTTGATAGAAAAGAGTCTAGCAGGGGCAATTATAGGATTATTAATGGGATATATAGTTATAGGATTCTATGAACATATTAAAAATAGTATAGAGTTTTTTAAAGGGTAGGGCTTAGGCTCTACCCTGTTTTTTATGTCTAAAATTATTTTTTTAGCACATATATATTTATCACTGATAACATGATGGTACAGAAGAATTAGCTCACGTAGAAATGATATGCACAATGATTTATCAATTAACAAAGGATGCTACAGTAGAAGAGTTAGAAGCAGCAGGACTTGGTTCTAATTATGCAATTAGAAATGGGGCATTATTCCCATCAGATGCCAATGGTGTGCCTTGGACGGCAGCATATATTCAGGCCCATGCAGATCCTATTACAGATTTACATGAAGATATGGCAGCTGAACAAAAAGCCCGATCTACTTATCAGCATTTAATAAAGTTAACTGATGACCCAGGAATAACAGATGCTTTGAGGTTTTTACGGGAGCGAGAAGTTGTACATTTTCAAAGATTTGGAGAAGCATTAAGGATTGTACAAGAGTATATGCAGTGTAAAAAGATTTTTTAATTTAAAACAGTTTTAACTAAGGAATATCTCGATTGAGATATTCCTTAGTTATTTTTTTGTAAAAAAAGAAAAATATTTTAGGAATAATTAGCATCCCTATATTCATACTAATTAGATATACAACTGACCTATTTAATTGGCAGTATATCATACTCAACTTTATATTCATTAAAATCATAGAGTTCAATTTCTACCCTAGGATTTTCTTTATCAATAAAATCAAATAATAGGACAGGTCTAAGTTGTTTATCATTTTTAATTATTCCACTTTTTTCGATTCCATCGCAAATACTTTTAGGGTAATTATGTAAGTCTCCCATCCTTTTATCAGGGAAATATAGCTTAAGAACGGTAATCAACTGGTTTTCAAGTTTAGGCCCTAAATATTGTTGGTTTATATAACCAGCTATCATGTTTTCATAAGCAATATATTTACTATGTTTACCGGCTCTAGGCATCCAAGCCTGGCCATTAACATTAGTTAGCTTAAAGTTAGATTTACTAAGGGGACGTCCTGGTATAGTGAATTTTAACATAGTACACCTCCAACAATATTGTAACACAAAGAAGGGTGACGCTTACAGGATAGTTTTTGAATAAAGTGACAATAATTTAAGATGACTTTACTACATTATATTTAGGATGTGTTATAATGAAAAAAAAAATTGAAACAACTTTAGATTGGCTACAGGCTATTTTTATAGCTGTAATAATTGCGGTTATAATAGAGAATCTAGTATTTAGTTTCGCAGTAGTAAGTGGGCAGTCTATGTTTCCTACATTAGAAACTGAAGACAGGCTATTGGTAGTTCGCATGCCTTATATATATAAGGAGCTTAATAAGGGAGACCTTGTTATTTTCAATCCTCCCAATGGCTTAGACAAAAGGGAAATGTTTATTAAAAGAGTTATAGCTAAAGAAGATGATCATTTTTTTATTGAAGATGGTGTTTTATATATAAATGGTGAAAAACAGATAGAAAACTATACTTGTGAAGAGGAATATTTACCACGTAATTATAATTATATAGAAGGTATAGTGCCACCTAATATGGTTTTTGTAATGGGAGATAATCGAAATGATAGTAATGATAGTCGAACTTTTGGATTTGTTCCTAAGGATAGAGTGAAGGGTAGGGTGCTTTTAAAGATTTGGCCATTAGACGAAATGAGAGCCTTTATAAGCCCTAACTAAGGGGGAAAATTAATGGACCTAAAGGAAAAAATTATATCTTATTCGAAAGATATAGGGATAGATTTAATTGGATTTACAGATGCTAAGCCCTTTGAGGATTTGAAAAAAATATTAGTAGAACGTAAAGAAAAAGGCAATTTATCTGGTTTTGAAGAAGAGGATATTGAGCTAAGGATTGACCCTAAAAGAACTTTAGATAGTGCTAAATCTATTATAGTTATTGCCATGTCCTATTATATAAAAGATGAGAAGGTAGGTCGCGATGAAAACCCACAGTTTTACGGTGAACTAGCTAGAACAGCTTGGGGGCAAGACTACCATATAGTACTAAAGAGCAAGCTAGAAAAGTTAGCACACTTTATTTCTGATAAATATGATAGATTTGAGTATAAGACCTTTGTAGATACAGGGCCTTTAGTAGATAGATATTTAGCAAACCGGGCTGGTATAGGATTTTATGGCTATAATTCGGCAATTATAAATGATAACTTTGGATCTTGGATATTTTTAGGATATATGATAACAAATCTTCCAATTAAAGAGGACAAGCCTTTAAATCATGTAAGCTGTTTAGGGTGTAATTTATGTATTAAAAACTGTCCTACGTCAGCTATAGAAGGTCCTTATGAATTTAATGCTAATAAATGCTTATCTAATGTACTACAACAAAAAAGAGAAATTCCAGAGGTAACATTATCAATAATTAACAATAAAATATATGGATGTGACATATGTCAAAATGTTTGCCCTCATAACATAGACATTAAGGAAATGACGACTAAGGCATTTATACCTGATGATCTTCCTTATAAAGTTGATTTAATACCATTACTTAAATTATCTAATAAAGAGTACAATTCGCTTTTCAAGGAAAATGCATCAGGATGGAGAGGGAAAAAAATATTACAGAGAAATGCAATAATTGCTCTAGGAAATTACAAAGATAAAGAAGCTATACCTTATTTAATACCTATGCTGAAGGATGTAAGACCAGATATTAGAAAAATAACAATATGGGCTTTATATAATATTAATCCTAAAGTGGCTGTAGAGCTAATGGATAGCATTAAGGATAGTGAAAAGGAACAAGATGTACTAGAAACCATAAATATGTATTTGAATAAATATTATAATAAATAGTGTAGCAAAGTGTCCCTCCTGAATAGGATAATAATGAAGCTATCTAATAAGGGAGGGAGATTGATGCAGAATTACTGTAAATTATCATATAGACAATTAAAAAAGTATTGTGATCTAACTAATTTTAAATTTGATACTACAGATGAGATACCTTGCTTGGTAGGTATAATGGGGCAAGAAAGAGCTGAAGAAGCAATGGAATTTGGCCTTGGGATAGATCATCCAAGTTATAATATTTATATTAGTGGAGCAAAGGGTACAGGTAGAACTAGCTATGCTAAAAAGGTCGTAGAAAAGAAGTCACAAAGTCAGAAAGTTCCAGTTGACTGGTGCTATGTATATAATTTTGATTCTAAAGGTAAAATAGAGGCTTTAAGTTTACCAGCCGGTATGGGAAGAATATTTAAAAAGGATATGGATGAGCTCATCGAAGAATTGTTAATACAAGTTCCAAGGGCTTTTAATAGTGTAGATTATGAAAAACAAAGAAATGAAATTATTAAAGAGTATCAGGAACAAAAAAACAAGCTTATTCAATATCTATCTAGTTATTCGAAGGAAAAACATTTTATACTTAAGAGTACAACTACGGGTTTTGTTTTTACTCCAATATATGAAGAAAATGAAATATCAGAGGATAAATTAGATGAATTAGATGAAGAAGTTAAAGAGCAACTAGAAAAACAATTAGAAGAAATACATGAGGCTGCCCTTGATATTCTGAGTCAGGTTAAAAAGCTAGAGCGAGTAGCAAAAAAGAAACTACTTCAATTAGAAATGAAGGTAGGTATATATGTTATAAAGCCCTTAATAAATGAACTATTTAAGAAGTATAATCAATGCGAAAATGTACACAATTATTTAAAAAAAGTAGAAAGTGATATTATTGAAAATATATTTTACTTTTATTCAGAGGAAGTCGATGAGGATGACGAAATTATAACTATTAAGACTGCAGAAAATGAAGATGTTATTAAAAAGTACAAAGTTAACTTATTTGTAGACAATAGTAATACAGAAGGCGCTCCTGTAATTATGGAATTTAATCCTACTTTGAATAATTTAGTAGGAAAAATTGAATATGAAAATGTTAATGGGAGCTTAAGAACAGATTTTCTTTTAGTTAAGCCTGGTGCTATTCAAATAGCTAATGGTGGATACTTGATAATACAAGCAAGTCAGCTATTAAGTAATCCATACGCTTGGGAAACTTTAAAGAGAATATTACAAACTAAAGAAGTTACTGTAGAAAGCATGGGTAGTCAGCTGGGAATAGGAGAAGTATCTTCTATGAAGTTAGAGCCTATACCTATAAACTTAAAAGTTATTTTAATCGGAAGTAGCTACCTATATCATTTGCTTTATCGGTATGATGAGGATTTTGAAAAGTACTTTAAAATATTAGTGGATTTTAATGATGATATGAAAAGAAATGATGAAAATGAGCAGAAGATGATAAGTTTTATTAGCTGCTATACACAAAATGAAGGTTTGCTCTCATTTGATAAAAAAGCTGTAGCTGAACTTATGGAATATAGCTCAAGACTAATAGGTAGTCAAACAAAGTTTTCCACAAGATTTAATAAAATTATTGAAATTATTATAGAAGCAAATCAATGGGCACAATTAGAAAAATCTGCTGTGGTTTCTGGTACACATGTTAAGCATGCTGTAGATAAGAAATGGGAGAGATTAAATCAATATGAAGAAAATGTTTTAGAAATGTTTGAACAAGGAAAAATATTAATAGATGCTAAAGGAAGTAAAATAGGGGTTGTTAATGGACTATCGGTAATTAGCATAGGAGAGTATATGTTTGGAAAGCCTAGTGTAATTACAGTTACAACCAGTAAAGGTAAAGGAAATATTATTAATATTGAGCGTGAGGCAAATTTAAGTGGAGATATTTATGATAAAGGTATAATGATTCTAACAGGTTTTTTACTAGAAAAATTTGCACAAGATGATGTATTTAATCTATCAGCTAGGATTTGCTTCGAGCAGTCTTATGGTGGAGTAGATGGGGATAGTGCTTCGAGTGCAGAACTGTACGGATTATTGTCAAGTATTGCAAAACTTCCGCTTAAACAAAATATAGCAGTAACAGGATCCGTAAACCAAAAAGGTTTTATACAGCCAGTAGGTGGAGTTACTGAAAAGATAGAGGGGTTTTTCAAACTTTGTTATAGAAAGGGTTTAACTGGAGATCAAGGAGTAATAATACCTCACCAAAATATTGGAGACTTAATGCTAAGAGACGAGGTTGTAGAAGCTGTTAAGGCAGGTAAATTCCATATTTATGCTGTTAAGCATGTAGATGAAGGAATAGAAATATTAACAGATAGACCAGCAGAAGAGGTTTATAAAATAGTAGAGGAAAGACTAAAAACTGTGGTAGATAATAAAAACAATAAATAATAGTAGCTTGTGTTATGAGGGAGGGATAAAACCTTCCTTTTTTATAGTCTAGAAAAGCATACTTTCCAAATACTGTTTATTAAAATCTGAAAATTACAACTTTGAAATTTTTCCAATATAAAGCAGGAGTTTATATTAATATGTTGTATAATATATTGTGATTACATAATTTATTTTTGGCAAATAAGTTTAATTTATTTATTTTAGTAGATACTTTATAACGCATAGGAGAGTACAATATTTCTTAATATACACTTTTCATAAAATGCGTTAGGACAAAGACTTCTTTGGTTTAAAAAGCTTTGTTAGAAGCCTTTGTTATATTGGGTATATATTTACAAAAGGAGGTATAATTTATGTCGAATGTTCATGAATTAAGCTTTTTAAAGGAAAAAATCCAAGAATTAAAAGATCAAGGAGTTTATCGTAAACTACCTATACTAGGTGGAGCCAATGAAGCGGAATGTATTTTAAATGGAAAAAAGGTAATCAACCTATCTTCCAACAACTACTTAGGTTTTGCGAATCATCCTAGACTTAAAAAAGCTACTATTGAAGCGGTAGAAAAGTATGGTGTAGGTTCAGGAGCTGTAAGAACTATCGTTGGAAATATGGATATTCACGAAGAATTAGACAGGAAACTTGCAGAATTTAAAAGAGAAGAAGCAGTTATGACCTACCAATCTGGTTTTAACTGCAATGCAGGGACTATTCAGGCTATAACTGAAAAGGGCGATTTAATCATATCTGATGAGCTAAACCATGCTAGTATTATTGATGGTGCTAGATTAAGTAGAGCTGATAAAACTGTATTTAAACATGCCGATATGAACCATTTAGAAACAGTTTTAAAAGAAAATAAAGATAAATACAGAAATATGTTAATTATTACAGATGGTGTATTTAGTATGGACGGAGACATTGCTCCATTGCCTGAAATAGTAGAGCTAGCTGAAAAGTATAGTGCTATGACATATGTAGATGACGCTCATGGTTCTGGTGTACTTGGAGAAAGTGGAAGGGGTACAGTAGACCACTTTGGACTTCATGGAAGAATAGACTTTACAATAGGAACACTTTCAAAGGCAATAGGTGTAGTTGGAGGATATGTTGCAGGTAGTGAAACAATGAGAGATTGGTTAAGCCATAGAGGTAGACCTTTGCTATTTAGTACATCCTTACCTCCAGCTGCAGTTGGTGCAATTACAGAAGCTATTAACATGTTAATGACTACAACAGAATATACAGATAAACTTTGGGACAATGCAAAATACTTTAAACAAAAAATTAGCCAGTTAGGATTTAATATTGGAAATAGCCAGACACCAATTACTCCAGTAATTATTGGTGATGAAGCTAAAACAATGGAGTTTAGTAGAAAATTATTAGAAAACGGTGTATTTGTTTCTGCTATTGTATTCCCAACAGTACCGAAGGGAACAGGCAGATTAAGATGTATGGTAACTGCAGGTCATACAAAAGATCAATTGGATAGAGCTGTAGAAGTCTTCAAAAAAGTTGGAGAAGAAATGAATTTATTATAAGATTAAAAAATGGGCAGAGAGTTAGCTAAACTCTCTGCTCATTTTTTGTCCAACAACCAAACAGTTTAAATTTTTCCTAACTTGGACATATTTAAAATATAAAAATGTTGTTGGAAGGGGTATGGCATGGAGAAAAAGGTGGATGCTTTATTTAAATATACTATTATGCTAATTATGATTAATATTATACTATCTGGATGTCAAATGAAGGTATCAGACAATGGAGAGAAAGAAGTAGCTGTAGAAGTAATAGAAGTTAAAAAGAAAAGCATTTCAAAGAATGTGGCATTAAACACATATCTACAGCCTAAGGAAAATGCAATTATACTTGCTAAAACTCCAGGGCTTAATGTTACAAATATAAGGGTTAACATAGGAGATGCTGTAACAAAAGGAGATTTTTTGTTTGAGCTAGATAAATCTATGATTAGAACACAGATAGAACAATCTAAGCAGGCTTACGATTTAGCTAGAAAAAACTATGAGGAACAAAAAAGTCGATACGAAGAAGCGAATGAGACAAATTCTTTACAAGCTGTAGAAGCAATGTACAGAAACAAGGCTATTGGAGGACTACAAATACCATTTATACCTCAGCAAGATAAAGAAAGTATTTTAGCAGTAGCAATAAATCAGGTTGAACAAGCTAGGATGGCGTATTCAGCTGCACTGAGTCAGTTAAAAGAAATGGAATATTATTCACCAATCAGTGGATATGTTTCTCAAATAAATATAAATGAAAATCAACCAGTATTAGGTACACAAGCAGCAATGGTTATAACTAATATAGAAAATTTAAAGGCATCGGTTAATATTCCAAAATCTTTATTTGAGTCTTTAAAAGAAGGGCAGATGGTAATGGTTGATGTGGATGATACTAAATTTAATGGAAGGATTAGTAATTTAAGTCCAATTCCAGATTTATCAAGTAACTTATATCTATTGGAAATAGAAATTCCTAACAAAGATAAGAAATCTTGGGTAGGCGCATTTAGTAATATTTTAATAGAGCTTGATAAAAAAGATTCAGTTACAGTTATTCCTAAATCGGCTGTATTGGAGGATAGTAAAGGGAAATATGTTTTTGTAGAACAGAATAACAGAGTATATCGTAGAAAAGTAGATATTGGAATAGATGATGGGGGAGATGTGGAAGTCGTAAATGGACTAAACGAAGGAGAAAAAATAGTTACAAAAGGTCAGCAATTTGTTAAAGATAGAGGAGCAGTCATCATAGTAAGAGGTGAGGAAAATGAAAATCTCTAGTTTGGCAGTTAAGAGACCTATATCTGTATTTATGGTTATGGCGGTTATTATACTTTTGGGTGGAGTTTCCTTATTTAAATTATCGATGGACCTGCTGCCTAAAATGAATGTACCTATTGCTGTTGTTAGTACACAATATTTGGGATCAGGACCCTTTGAAATCGAAAATATGGTTACAAAGCCTATTGAAGAAGCTGTGAGTACTGTACATAATGTAAAACGTATTTCATCCTCATCCAGTGAAGGTATATCGATTGTTACTGTAGAATTTAATCGAGGTACTGATATGGATTTTGCTACTTTGCAAATGAGAGAAAAAATAGATTTAATTACGGGATTTTTACCAGAAGACATTTCAGACCCTATGGTACTTAAGATAGATCCTAATGCAATGCCTATTATGGTATTAGCAATTAGTGGATACGATGATTTAAGCAAGATGCAAGAAATAACAGAATATCAAATAAGACCCAGATTAGAGAGATTACAAGGGGTAGCTTCAATAACAATTAGTGGAGGTTACGAGAAGGTCGTACAAATTAAGCTAGATATAGATCGTTTAAGTGCAAACAAAATAACTATAGAGCAATTAACTGCACTATTAAGGTCAGAAAACATTAATCTGCCAGGTGGAGAGATAAAAGAAGATGATGAGAAAATATTAATCCGTACTACAGGAGAATTTGAAAGCTTAGATGAAATAAAAAGCCTTCCTATAATGTTACCTACTGGAAAAAAAGTTACTTTAAGCGATTTAGCAACTGTTGAATTAAATAATAAAGAGATTGAAGAAATAGCTAAGGTTGATGGAAAGAGTAGTGTAAGAATTACTATTCAGAAGCAATCTATTTCTAATACAGTTCAAGTATCCAACCTAATTAATAAAGAGATACAGTTAATACAAGATGAGCTACCAGATATAGATATAGAATCAGCTATTGACCAATCTAAATTTATTAAGAGTGCTATTATGAATGTGGGCACAACCGCTTTATACGGCGGTATACTGGCGAGTATTATTTTATACTTATTTATGGGAAATATAAAAACTACATTAGTTATTGCCATAGCCATACCAATTTCAATTATTGCAACATTTATACTAATGTACTTTTCTGGAATTACATTAAATTTATTATCCTTAGGTGGTTTTGCCCTAGGTGTAGGAATGCTTGTAGATAATGGAATAGTTGTGTTGGAAAATATATATCGGTATAAAGAGGATGGATATACTGCGTTTGATGCTGCAATAAGAGGGGCTGAAGAAGTAGCTATGTCAGTTTCTGCATCTACATTTACAACGGTAGCGGTATTTCTTCCAATTGCTTTCGTGGAAGGTGTTACAGCGGAAATATTTAAGGAACTAGCCTTAACGGTTTCATTTTCCTTGTTAGCTTCTTTGATAGTTTCATTAACATTAGTCCCTATGTTGTGCTCTAAATTGTTTAAAAATCAAGCAGAAAAGCCATTAGGTAAAAATAGATGGTTAATATCATTTAATAAATTTTTTAATATATGTAGTGAAAAATATAGTGAATTACTTCAATGGTCACTTTCTCATGTAAGATTGATAGTATTCACTACTCTAATTATATTTGTTACTTCCCTAAGCCTAGCTTTTTTTATAGGAGTTGAATTTTTTCCAAGCTTTGATGATGGCAGCTTCACAGTAGATATAAGATTACCTTATGGAGCAACATTAGAGCAAACCGAAAAAATAGTTGATAATGTAGAAAGTGTATTAAGAGAAAATAAAGATATCGAAAGGGTATTTACTAATATAGGTGGAGGAGATGGGAACTTAAATTTATATGGCACTAAATCTAACACTGCCACAGTGAATGCTAGACTAATGTCATATAGAAAAAGGAGTACCAGTACCGAGGAAATAATTGATAGCATACGAAACAGGCTATCTAAGATTCCGGGAGCGACCATGTCTATCTCAACAATTTCATCGACTATGGGTTTTGGGACAGGCGGTTCCGATGTGGAATTAGAAATTAGAGGGCAAGACTTAGAAATATTAAAGATTATTTCCCAAGATGCTATTAATATTGTAGAATCTGTTAAAGGTACTAGGGAAGTAAAATCTAATTTTATAGATGGAAGACCTCAAATGGAGGTAAAATTAAAACGAGATATAGCATCGACCTATGGACTTACAACTGCTCATGTCGCATCTACCATTAGAAATATTTTAACAGGAATAACGGCTACAAGGTTGAGGATAGAAGGTAGGGATATTAATGTTGTTTTGACTGGAGAAGATTACTTGAAGAATAGTTTATCTAGCTTTAAGCTCATTAGTATTCCAACACCTGTAGGCATAAATATGCCACTGGAGCAAATTGCAGAAATTCAATATTCTCAGGGACCGAGTACTATTAGAAGAACTGATCAGGTAAGGGGAATTACAGTAAGTGCTAGTACATTTAATAGGGATTTAAATGGTGTAATAGTTGATATTAAAGAGAAGCTAGAAGAATATAGATTTCCGAATGGATATACATATGAATTTAGAGGTCAAAAAGAACAATTAGACGAAGCTTATAAAAGCTTAACTTTAGCTGTTATTCTAGCCATATTTTTGGTATATATGATATTAGCATCTCAATTTCAATCCTTTCTATATCCATTTATAATTATGCTTTCTGTGCCCTTAGCCTTTACTGGAGGTATTATTGGTCTATTTTTCGCAAGACTCCCAATTAGTGTACCTGCAGTAATTGGAGCTATTGTACTTGCTGGTATTGTTGTTAATAATGGCATAGTTCTAATAGATTATATAAATATATTAAGATCAAAAGGAATGGAAAAGATAGATGCGATAATATTATCCGGTACAACTAGGCTAAGACCAATTATGATGACAACATTAACTACTGTTTTAGGATTAATTCCGCTAGCGTTAGCTGCTGGAGATGGTGCAGAAGTACAAGCTCCCTTGGCAGTAGTAGTAATCGGGGGACTTACTTTGTCTACGCTGCTAACTTTAATTGTAATTCCTATTATATACTCTGTATTAGATGATACTAAAATTTAAACATATCTATTTGATAAAGAAGACTTGATTCATATGGAGTTTTAACTCTATCTGAACCATATTTTCACTTGTTTTAAGGATGTAGTGCTTTATCTTCCGATTACACAGCTGGGAGACTTAGTAATACATCGAAGATAAAATTTGTTGGGGGAGAAGACATATGAATGCTAGAACTAAAAATGTAATAGAGCTTTTAATGAAGGAGTATCCTGATGCAAAATGTGAGCTTGATTATGAAACACCGTTTCAGTTACTGGTAGCCACAATTTTATCTGCACAAACTACAGATAAAAAGGTTAATGAAGTAACTAAGGATTTATTTAAGGAATATCCTACAGTAAATGATTTTCTACTATTAACACAGAATGAGCTGGAGGATAAAATTAAACAAATTGGCCTATATAGAAATAAAGCTAGACACATTCTTTTAATGTGTAGGCAATTAACCGAAAAGTTTAATGGAGAGGTCCCAAACACAATGGAGGGTATAATGTCTTTGGCAGGTGCTGGTAGAAAAACAGCCAATGTAGTTCTAAGTAATGCCTTTGGTGTACCTTCCATAGCAGTAGATACGCATGTTTTTAGAGTATCTAATAGAATAGGATTGGCTAATGCGGAAAATGTATTGGATACAGAAATTCAACTACAAAAAGCTATAGATAAGAAATTATGGAGCTTAGCTCATCATCTTTTAATATTTCATGGTAGAAGATGCTGCTATGCAAGAAATCCAAACTGTAAGGATTGCATTATAAAAGAGTATTGTAAATATTACAAGGAAATAACAAAATAGAAAAAATATGTTATGATCAAACAAAAAACCTCTAAACTAAACTTAGTTAGAGGTTTTTTTATACTATAAGAAAGTATAAACTTCTTAACTATCTAAAGTTTTAAAAGAAGTAGGATGTTGATAATATTTTAAGCACTTGAAAATTTAGAATTAATTTAAGGTGGGCCATGAGCCAATACGACAGTATCAGACAAATTTTTTTATATGTTAAAATGTAAAAAAGGAAAAGTTAACTTTATGAAGAATTGTGTATATATAATTGTTTGTATTAGAAAGGATGTAGTATATGACATACGAAGAATTAAGCAATAGTGGGTTTGTTTTTGCTCTAGACATTGGTACTAGAAGTGTAGTGGGTATATTAGGTAAAAAAGAAAATGATAAAATAAATATAGAGTATATTGCTGTCGAATTTCATCAAAAAAGAGTTATGTATAATGGTCAGATACATGACATTGATGGAGTAACAGAAATTGTTAGAAAGGTTAAAACTAATTTAGAGGAAAAGGCACAATGTTCTCTGGATCAGGTATCTATTGCAGTTGCTGGACGCTCGCTTAAAACAAATAAAGTAACAATTGATAGAGAAATTGATTCTACAAAAGATATTGATAAAGACTTAATTAATAGTTTGGAAGTAGAGGGATTGCAAAAAGCTCAATATGAGCTAGAAAAGCAAGGGGAGGAATATACAAAGTATTTTTGTGTAGGTCATACTGTAGTACACTACTATATTAATGATGGTATAATTACAAATCCTTTAGGACATAAGGGGAATAAAATTAAGTTAGATATTTTAGCAACTTTTTTACCTCAGATTGTTGTCGATAGTTTGTATGTTGTAACTTCTAAATTAAATTTAGAAGTTAGTTATATGACATTAGAGCCTATTGCAGCAATTGAAGTAGCTATTCCTGAAAATGCAAGATTATTAAACTTGGCTTTAGTGGATATAGGTGCAGGTACATCAGACGTTGCTATTACAAAGGAAGGGACGGTAGTGGCTTATGGAATGACAGCTAGTGCCGGAGATGATATTACCGAGGAAATATCTAGATGCTACTTACTAGACTTTGATACAGCGGAAAACTTAAAAATTAACTTATGTAAAGAAAAAATTCAAAAATTTTCAGATATTGTAGGAATACAATATGAGATAGAAAGTGAAGAAATCTTAAAGAAGATTGAGTCTGCAATAAAAAAGGTGGCAAAGCTAATAGCTTCTAATATTATTGAGCAAAATGGAAAATCACCTAGCGCTGTTTTTTTAATAGGTGGTGGAAGTCAAATACCTTATTTAAATACATTTATTGCAAAAGAACTTAATCTTCCTGAGGAAAGAGTAGTAGTCAGAGGAATAGAAACAATAAAAAATACTGTTTTAATAAAGGAACCTATTTCAGGGCCAGAATATATTACCCCTATAGGAATTTTGGCTAAGGCTGTAAATAATCAAGAGTTAGATTTTATTGAAATATACATAAATGGACAGAGATTCAAACTTTTTCAAACTAAAAAGCTGAAAGTGAAGGATGCACTTGTTTTAGCTGGATTTAATCCGCGGAAATTGATACCAAAGAGAGGTAAGTCTATAAATATTATATTAAATGATAATAACAGAACATTGTATGGAGAATATGGAGAAGTTGCTGAAATATTGATTAATGGAAAGGCGTCTAATATTGAATCAAGCATAAAAGATGGAGATATAATTAAGGTTCATCCTGCTGAAGAGGGACAACCTGCAACATATCTTTTAAAAGACATAGTACCATTAGAAGATGAAATTTTTATTAATGGTGAATCTACTTTACAGGTATATAATTGTACAATAAATAATGAAAAAGCAGAAGGCGATATAATCATTAAAGAAGATGATCATATCCAATACTGTAGAATAGAAAGCATTGAAAACCTTTGTAGTTATATGGATGTTTCTTATGATGAGTATATTATTAAAATTAATGACAAAATAGCACCATTAGACGAAAAAATTAGACATAATGACTATGTTAGCGTTGAAAAAAAAGTGTTTGTAAATAATTTACAGGAAGTAGAAGATAATTCTAAAGAACAGTTACGACTAACAAAGGAATCAATCTTAGTTAAATGCAATGATAGTTTAGTAGAAATTCCTAAAAAAAATGGTGGAGTTATTTTTGTAGATATTTTTGATTATATTGATTTTGATCGCAGTGCTGTACAGGGAAAACTAGTTTTACTTCTGAATGGACATGATGCAAACTATACAGATTTTATAGAAACTGGCGATGAAATAAGGGTCTATTGGGACAACTAGTAGATAGTCGGTGAATATTTTTAAAAAAATAAAATAATATATATTAAATACACTGATCTATCTAGGGGTGATTATTTTATGGGTTCGTCTGTATCAGTTAATAAGATTTCTAAAAAAAACTTATGGATAGTTGGTACAATAATTTTATGTATTATTATTTTAGTCACAATAGGTAATTGGATTTTTAATGGGTCAAGAATCTTTCCAAATATATTTATTGAGAGCGTCGATGTTGGAGGACTTACCCCTGAAGAAGCAAAAGTTAAGGTTAAAAGAATTTTTGAAAAGGAGATAGATTCTTTTCGTAAAGAATTAGTTTATAAAGATAGTAGTTGGCAACTACCCTATGAGGATTTAGGCTTATATTATTTATTTGATGATTATATCGATAAGGCTTATGGCGTAGGTAGGTCTGGTAATTATTATGAAAGAATAAAAAAGATTAATAATCTGAGAAAAAATCCTGAAATAATTAGATTAGAACCATATTATAACCCATCTGAAATCGAGAATGTAATAAAGAATATTAGTCAAACGGTTAATAAACCATCTATAGATGCTGAAATTAACCGAAAAAATGGTACCTTCATAATTAAAAAAGAAGTTTTAGGAGTAGAAGTAGATGAGAATGCTTTAAGGGAGAGTATAGTGGGTGCCATAGGGAATTTTAACAATGATACAATCCATATACCGGTTAAAAATACTACCCCAGAAATTATAGAAGAAGATTTAAGCACTATTCAAGATTTAATCGGTGAATATGTGACTACTTTTAATAGTCAAGAAAAGGGTAGATCAGAAAATATCAAACTTGCGGTGAATAGTATTAATAATATGTTATTAATGCCAGGAGATGAATTTTCATTTAACGAGAGTACAGGACCAAGAAGTGCAGAAGAAGGCTACAAGGAAGCACCAGTTATAGTTAACGGTGAGTTGGTGCCAGGAATTGGTGGTGGCATTTGTCAAGTATCTACAACATTATATCAAGCGACTCTTAGGTCAGATGTAGAAGTAACATCAAGAAGAAATCATGGTCGGCCTGTAGGGTATGTTCCCATTGGGCAAGATGCAACTGTTGCCTATGGCTACATAGACTTTAAGTTTAGAAACAATAAGGATTATCCTATTTACATTGAAAGTTATATTAAGGAAGAGCAAGTACATGTAAAACTATATAGCAAGAAAACTAATAATATGTCTATAGATTTAGAATCCGAAATCATTGAAGTAGTCAAACCCGAAATGGAAGTAAAAAAGGATCCTAATATGGATGTTGGAGAAAGAAGAATTAATAAAGCTGGCAAAAAAGGTTATCGTGTAGTTACATATAAAGTGTATTTGCAAGATGGTAATGAGTTAAAAAAAGAAGTGATTTCTAAAGATTACTATCCACCTAGAGCTGGTATTGTTATAGAAGGAATAAAACAATAATATTTTATTTATCTCAAAAACTATGTGATTGTCCCATAGTTAATTATAATCAAATTTGCTATAATATAATTAACTTTAGAGGGAGGTAGTTTCAAGATGGAAGTAGAGAACTTACTATACGATAAAGATTGTACTTGTCCGATATGTAAAAACCAATTTACTACAAAAAAGGTGAGGACTCGGTCACTTAGGATAGAAAATCGAGAAGATGATTTTAATGTTATTTATAAAAATATAAATCCAAATTATTATTATATTTGGGTATGTCCTAAATGTGGATATAGTTCTACAGAAAAAGAATTTGAAAATATTAATAAAAATCAGGCTACAATATTACAGCAATCGATAGGAGTTAAATGGAATGAGCGGAGTTTCAGCGGAGTGCGTACCTTTCACGAAGCGGAAGAAAGTTATAAAATGGCATTGTTAGTTGCTCAAATATTAAAAAAGTCGAAGGCATACACTGGTGGAATATGTTTGAGGTTGGCATGGCTATATAGAGAAGCTAAAAGTCCAAAAGAAGAAGAATTTTTAAATTATGCACTAAATTTCTTCCAAAATGCCTATCAAACAGAAAGATTAGATGCAGCAGGTCTGGATGAAGTAACTTTGGCATATTTAAATGGTGAATTAAATAGAAGGCTTGGAAGACAAAGAGAAGCTATTAAATGGTATAGTGTAGCACTAGATCACCCCGATATTAAAACAAAACGACATATTCAATTGAAAGCTAGAGAACAATGGAGATTAGCAAGGGAGCAATATGGTCATGAAAAAGATGAAGCTAACTAAAGCTATTATTTATTATAGTAAAATAGTAGTCAATAATATAGTTCTTTATGTCGCATCTTTGAATGAAGGACTTGTATCAATTGGCATTGATCAAAGTGAAGAGGATTTTATTAGAAGTATAAAAAAAGATTTTCCTATGCATCAACTTTTGTATGATAAAGAGGAAAATGCAATATACATAAATCAGTTATACGAATATTTTGAGGGTAAGAGAACAGAATTTACGATTCCACTTTATATGGTGGGGACCGATTTTCAAAGAAAAGTATGGAATGCATTATTAGATATACCCTATGGTCAAACTATAACATATAAAGATTTGGCCTATAGTATTGATAATCCTAAGGCCGTAAGAGCTGTTGGAGGGGCGAATAATAAAAATAGAATTCCTATTATTATTCCATGTCATAGAGTAATAGGGACTAATAAAAAGTTAGTAGGTTACGGTGGTGGACTGCATATTAAAGAAAAATTGCTGAATATTGAAGGAATAAAAGTTGAAGGTGAAAAGGTGGTAGAATAATACCACTTTTATTTTTTGCAATTTAGGGTCATAGAATTAGTATCTATCGGATAAATATAATTGAGATAATGAAAAGAGAAGGGGGAAGACAATGGAAGTTACTAAACTAAATCCAATTATTTTTATTCCTGGTTTAATGGGATCTATTGGCGGAGAGATGTTAGGATGTCAAATTGAGTGGGGTTTTGGTGTGGCAGGTTGGTTCTATAAACCATTTCTAAAAGAATTAGAGAAATTAGGATATAAATTAAATGAGAATTTATTTGTTTGTTATTATGATTGGCGAAAAAGCTGTAGGGAAATAGTAAAGGAGTTTTTACAACCTTTAATATTACGGGTAAAAGAAAAGCATCCTAATCAAAAAGTTGATTTATTATGTCATAGTATGGGTGGAGTGGTAGCTCGTACTTATATTCAAAGTATAGAATACTCCTATAATGTTAGAAGTTTAATATGTTTTGGAACTCCTAATAAGGGAAACATTGAAGCCTATCATTTGTGGGGAACTGGAAAACTAATGAAGAAAACAGATACCGAAAAAGAACTATTTGACATTATACGCAGAGGATACATTTGGCTACTTACTAAGATACTAGATATACCTTTGGGGACAGAGAACATTGAAAAATTACATGAGAATTTTCCAGGATTAAGAGATTTAATACCTACAGATGATTATGGAAAAATATTATGCTGTAAAATTGATAATGATTACCACTATATTCCGAGAAAATATACACTTTATAATAATTATTTATTAAATGAGCTAAATAAAAATATAGATACATTAAATAATCGAGTTAAAAATCTATATTGTTTTGTTGGGACTAACAAGGAAACAGACAAAGTCCTATTACTAGATACAGAATTATTATTTAAATATAAAAAAGCATATGTTATAGGATCATTGAAAACAAAAGAAGGAGATGGGACAGTAACCGTTAATAGTGCAACTATAGATAATGCAGAAACATTTATAATGGAAGGAAGCCATAGTGAAATTTTATTAAGCTCTATGGAATATCTTGCAGACATATATAATTTAGATCGTTCATTATTTAACAAAGGTTCTGTAGAGCCTAAAGTATATCCATTAGGGATAATATTAAAAAAATATATTAATATAGAACTGAAAAAGGGAAGAGATATAATCGGTAAATTTATAGATGGAAAATTTATTACAGAGTATGAGCATATTTGCCAAGAGTTTGGAAAAGATTATTTGTGGATCATGTTAAAACACGTACCTAGTGGTGAATATATTTTAGAAACATCTGGCAAATATAAAGAAGATCATAATATTTTTGTAATAGGATCTATGATAGAAGAAGAATTAACAGAGACAGATGTACGAAAAGAAGAAACGGGTAGAATGTATTTTTCCTTTAAGGTATGAGATTAACAAAAGAAGTATAGCATAAAAAAGAATTGAAAATATTCCTCTTTTTTGATATCATTAAGGCGATCTAAATATTGACGGTGCTCAATTGAGCTTAAAAGGGAAAATGGTGAAAATCCATTACAGCCCCCGCTACTGTAAGTGATGATGAAACAGCAATATACCACTGGTCTTGACCGGGAAGGTGCTGAAGTAAAGTGATTCACGAGTCAGGAGACCTACCAAGTTTTAGCATATGCAGCCTTCGGAGGGATAGGTGAACGGTTAGTGTGTTTAAAATCCTTTACCATTTGGTGAGGGATTTTTTATATTTAAAATGGAAGTAAGAAACTATAGGAGGAGGATGTTTTTATGAGAAAATCAAAAGCAACTATATTTTTAGTAGTATTAATGCTATTAACAACCTTGCTATTTGGTTGTGTCAAAGAACAAAAGGAGAATTTACAGGGGGATGTAGGTAACAATATAGGGAATACAGCCTATCCTATGGATATTGTAGATGGATTTGGAAATTCTGTAACAATAGAGAAGCAACCAGAAAGAGTCGTTTCGATTGCGCCTAGTCAAACAGAAATTCTATTTGCTTTAGGATTAGAGGATAAAATTGTAGGAGTATCGGATTTTTGTGATTATCCTATAGAAGCCCTAGAGAAAGAAAAGGTAGGTAATGCCTTTGCAATAAATGTAGAGAAAATATTAGAGTTAAATCCAGATGTAGTATTCCTATATAACGAAGCCCTTCCTGAGTCTATAGAACAAATAAAGGCAAGTGGAATAGCGGTAATGTTATATTCGCCTGAAACAATCGATGAAATTTTTAATACCATATTACAATTAGGTGAAGTAATGGGTGTAGAAGAAGAATCGGAACAAATAGTAAATGAAATGCAGGAAAAAAGAGATAATATTGTTGATAAAGCTAAGAATGAGAAGAAAGCAAGAGTGTTTTATCAAGTTTGGGACGAGCCTTTAATGACAGCTGGTGAAGGGTCATTCATAAATGAGTTAATTACTTTAGCTGGTGGAGAAAATATTGCAGCTGATGGGGATGGAGCTTATCCTCAATATAGTGTTGAAGCTATGGTGGAAAAAGATCCTGAGATTTATATAGCACCAGCTCATACTGCTGAAAACTTCACTTTAAATCCTGAGCAAATGAAAGAATTAAAAAATATAATAAAATCTAGACCAGGTTATGATGTTATTACTGCCGTTAAAAATGATAAAATAGAGTTATTAGATCCTAATATAGTATCAAGACCAGGTGTTAGAACAATTGAGGCCTTAGAGTTATTTGCAAAGGCTATACATCCAGAAGTATTTTAATAATATATTCTAGCTATTTTAATGGGAATATATATGGAGGCAGACTGTCTATGGAAAAGCACAATTATCTAAAAATATTTCCACTACTACTAATGACATTGATGATAACAATATCTATATCCTTAGTTATTGGAGTGGCTAATGTAACTATTATTGATAGCATAAAAATCATTTTAAAAACCATTCCCATAGTAGGAGATTATATTGATGTTTCAAATATACAAAAATCTCATATTGCAATTATACAAAACATTCGACTACCAAGAGTATTACTTTCTTTTCTAGTTGGATATGGATTATCAATTGTAGGCGTAGCTTTTCAAGGAATGTTAAAGAATCCTATGGCTGATCCTTTTATAGTAGGTACTTCTTCAGGAGCAGCTTTAGGGGCTTCTATAGCTATTTTGCTAAAGTTAAATAAAATGTTTTTTGGTATAGGAATTGTATCTATATTTGCGTTTGCAGGCGCTTTGTTAGCTACATTAATTGTATATAATATGGCTAGAATAAAGGGAAAAGTACCAGTAACTACATTATTATTAGCAGGAATTGCTACAGGGCAGTTTTTTACTGCTATAATGTCCTTTATAATGACAATTTCAACAAGAGATGTAAGTACAATTATTTTTTGGACAATGGGAAGTTTTTCAGGAAGAGGATGGAGTCATGTACAAATAGCTATAATACCAGTTTTATTGGGTAGTATCATAATATATATTTTTTCAAAGGACTTAAATATTATGTTATTAGGTGAAGATAGTGCACAGAACATGGGAGTTGAAACAGAAAAGGTTAAAAAAGTAATTTTAATTACCAGTGTATTAATAACAGCTTTTTTAGTTTCTGTTAGCGGAATAATCGGTTTTGTAGGTCTTATTGTGCCTCATATGGTTCGTTTACTTATGGGTCCAGACCATCGTATACTTATACCTGCTAGTGGACTAGTAGGAGGAATATTTTTAATTGTTGCAGATACTTTATCAAGAACGATTATTGCACCTACTGAAGTGCCTGTTGGTATTATTACTGCTTTAGCAGGAGGGCCTTTTTTTATTTACTTGCTTAGGAAAACAAAACGAACAATATAGGTGGTTATTGTATGGGAAAATGTATTGAAACAAAGGACTTAGTATTTCTTTACGATGAAAGGGTAATCTTAAATGATATTAATTTAAAGATTACAAAAGGCAGTATTATAACAATGATAGGACCTAATGGTTCAGGAAAATCAACATTATTAAAAAATTTAGCATCAACTTTAATGCCTAAAGTTGGAACTGTTCTACTAGATAATAGAGAATTAAAAAGTTATCCGTTAAAGGAATTAGCTCGTGAAATAGCTGTAGTTCCACAGAATACAAATATTGAATATGATTTTACTGTTCATGAAATTGTTTTAATGGGTAGAAATCCTTATGTAGGGAGATTCCAACAGGAAACTTTTAAAGATATTGCTGTAGTAAAGGAAGCAATGGAAAGAACGAATACGTGGCATTTGAGAGATAGAAGCATAAATCAGTTAAGTGGCGGGGAAAGTCAAAGGGTAGTTATTGCAAGAGCATTAGCTCAAGAGCCACAGATTCTCTTGTTAGACGAACCTACTGCAGCATTAGATATGCATCATCAAATAGAAATATTAGATCTATTAAAAGTATTAAATGAAGAAAAAGGGGTAACTATTATTATGGCACTTCATGATATAAATTTAGCTGCCCGCTATAGTAAAGAAATACTACTTCTTCATAAAGGTACAAAAATTATAATGGGAAGTCCAGATCAAGTAATAACAAAAGAAAACTTACAAAAAGCGTATAGTATAGACATGATTGTAGATAGAAATGAATATACCAATTCCTTGCAGGTTATTCCTTTATCGACTTTAAGGTTTTAGAGAATAGCAAAATTAAGAACTAGCCTTTTGTATACAATCAGAGCAGATTCCATAAAAACATAATTGTTGTTTTTGAATTTGATACTTTGAAATATTTTGCACCTTAATAGTTAAATCTTCAAAAACATCATTATTTAAATCCTCAATCTTTGAACAATTGCTACAAATGATATGTTGATGTTCTTCGGTTTTTCCATCATATCGAAAACTATTTTCTCCAATGTTTATTACCTGTATTAATCCTAGCTTAGAAAATAGCTCTAAAGATTTATATACGGTTGCTAAGCTCATAGTAGGGTAAGTAGGAGATAACTTTTTAAATACAGCTTCAGCATTAGGATGATCTATAGATTCCTTAACAGTTTGATATACTGCCATACGTTGAGGCGTAATTTTACAACTATTAGATTTAAGCTCTTTTATTAAAATATCCACAATATGCACCACCTTAAAATAATAATAATTATTATATACAATTATATCTTCATTATAGGATAGTGTTAATTATTTGTCAATATAATATATGTAAAAAGTTCCAGAAAATTTTATTTTTTACATTATTGAAGGAGGATTACAATGAAATATAAGCTTATAGTACTAGATATGGACGGTACATTACTTAATAGCAATAAAGAAGTTAGCATAGAAAATCAAAAGGCTTTAAAGAAAGCCCTGGATAGTGGAATCCAGGTTGCTATAGCTACTGGTAGAATATTTACATCTGCAAGGTTTTATGCAAGATTATTAGGTATTAAAGCGCCTATTATTGCGTGTAATGGTGCTTTGGTCAGAGATGCTAATAGTAATGAAGTTCTTGATATTAATCCAATAGATAAAGAGGACGCTTTAAAGGTTATAGAAGTTTTTAAAAAGTATAATGTTTATTTTCATATATATGATGAGGAAAAAATATATGTTGAAAAATTAGGCTTTAGCTCTTCAATATATAATGCCTGGAATGAAGATCAAAGTGATGAAAATAAAATTTCTATAGAAAAATTAGAAGATACTATTGGTTACTTTAAAAGTAACAATATAAATATATTAAAGCTAATGGCCGTTGATGATGATGATACAAAAATGGATATTATAAAAAAAGAGTTAGAAGGAATTAATAGTATTACTATTGATAAATCATGGTATAACAACTTAGAAGTTATGAGCAGGGGAGTATCCAAGGGAAAAGGAATTGAGATGTTAAGAAAAATTTATAAAGTGGAGCCTGAAGAAATTATTGCTTTTGGAGATAATTTTAATGATTTGTCAATGAAGTATTATGTAGGTACATTTGTTGCGATGGAAAATGGAGAAGAGTACGTTAAAAAGCAAGCTCATTATGTTACTACTTCTAATAATGACAATGGGGTAGCAAAGGGTATAGAAAAACTTATTTTAAATATAAAAAATAAATACTAAAATATATTTTGTGAATAATAAAGGAAAAAAATATAATATATAGAATATTCATATAATACAAGTAAATTTAATACAAAATATAATGTGTTAGATTTTCTTGTATTTTCTTATAGTCTAAGAAAGTGTAAGTTTTTTGACTATTAAGAAAAATTTAAAGCAGTAGAAGGATGGTAATATCTTAAGCACTTGAAAATTTAGAATAAATTTTAAGTGCGCAATGAGTCGATGCGATAGCATCGGACGAATTTTTTTATATTAAATAAGAAGGGGTTGAAAAATTATGGTAAATGTTTTTTCAAGAAAGAAGATAGCTATCTTCTTTGTGGTACTAACTTTAGTAATGGGCAGCTTAGGTGGAATTTTTACTTATGCTAATGAAGGAGTAGTTACCAAAATTACTATTTTCCATACTAATGATCTGCATGGAAGAATTCAAGAAAGCTCTAGTGAAATTGGATATGCTAAAATTGCTGGATTAGTTAATAATTTTAGACAAAACAACCCAAATACATTATTACTTGATGCAGGGGATACATTCCATGGTTTATCCATAGCGACCTTAGAAAAGGGAGAAAGTGTAATTAACGCAATGAATGCTTTAAAATATGATGCTATGGTTCCAGGTAATCATGACTTTAACTATGGGTATGAAAGACTATTAGAGCTAGAGAAAATGAGTAATTTTCCTTTTATATCAGCAAATATTAAAACAGAAAAAGGAGAAAATCTTTTAGATAAATATATTATTAAAGAGATAGATGGCATAAAAGTAGGGATATTTGGTTTATCTACACCAGAGACTACATATAAAACTAATCCTAAAAATGTTGAAGGATTAGTTTTTGAAGATCCATCAGAAATTGCAGCAAAAATGGTTGAAAAATTAAAAGAAGAAAAAGCAGATATTATCATTGCTCTTGGGCATTTAGGAATTGATGAAGAGAGTGTAGACACTAGTATTAAAGTAGTAAAAGAAGTAAAAGGAATAGATATTTTTATCGATGGCCATAGTCATAGTACATTTGAAGAAGGATTATTAGTGGAAGATACACTTATTGCCAGTACAGGTGATTATGGTAAAAACTTAGGTGTCGTTGAAATAAGTATTTTAGAAGGTAAAATAGTTGATAAATCAGCAAGTTTAGTTAGTAAAAAAGATTTTGAAGAAGTAGCCCCAGAAGAAGAAGTTCAAGAACTAATTGGATCTATAGCAGAAGGACAAAATGAAATTTTATCTGAAGTAATAGGGGAAGCAAAGGTGCGATTAGATGGAGAAAGAGAAGTGTCAAGAGGTAAGGAAACTAATTTAGGAAACTTAGTTGGAGATATATTCTTACACTGGACAGATGCAGATATTGCATTAGTAAACGGTGGAGGGATTAGAACTTCAATAGAAGCAGGTAGTATTACAACTGGAGATGTTGTTGCTGTATTCCCATTTGGAAATACTTTAGTTGTAAAAAAACTAGATGGTGCGGCTATTAAGGAGGCTTTAGAGCATGGGACAAAATCTTATCCGGAGTTAGCAGGTGGATTCCCTCATGTAGCAGGAATGAAATATGCAATTGATCTTTCTAAACCAGTAGGAGATCGTGTTGTAGATATAACCGTAAATGGAGATCCTTTGGACTTAAATAAACAATATACTGTGGCTACTAATGATTTTATTGCTGCTGGTGGGGATGGGTATACAATGATTGCTGCTGGAGAACTAGTTCAAGAAATGATGACTATGGATGAGGCGGTAATTAACTATATAAAAGAAAAGAAAGTTGTAGAGTCTAAATTAGAAGGACGAATTTTAGTTAAAGAAGTAGAAGAACAAAAAGAAGAGCGAGTAGAAGTAGTAGAAGAAGTAAAAGAAGTAAAAGAAGAGGTAGTAAAACCAGTTGTAAAAGAACCTATTGTTTATATTGTTAAGTCAGGAGATTGGTTATCAAAGATTGCTATTAAACACAATGTAACTTGGCAAGAATTACAAAAAATCAATAATATTAAAAATGCAGATTTAATTTTCCCAGGACAAAAAATAATAATTCCTGCTAGCTAATAAAAATAAAACTTAGCATAATAACAAATAAAGGAGTAGTGGATTTCCATTACTCCTTTTAAATATTCATTATATAGCTAAAATCTTTAATACATAGATTATATTAGCATTAAATATTTTTAGTCGATTAATCTAATTTGATGGTAAGTTTTTTTACCTTTTTTAATCATTAATGTATCATCTTTAAAGAAATCAAGTGTGACTAAAGTATTAATATCAGTTATTTTCCTATCATTAATAACTATTCCACCTTGTTGTATTAGACGTCTACCTTCTCCACGAGATGGAATCAACTCAGCTTTAGATAGTAGAGTAATAACGTCTATACCATCTGTAAATTCACCTTTAGAAATCTCAGTTGATGGAACAGATCCACCTAGAGCACCTTCACCAAATAGGGATTTTGCAGCTTCTTCTGCTTTTTTAGCTTCTTCTTCTCCATGTACTAACTTTGTAACTTCAAAGGCAAGAACCTCTTTGGCTTTGTTTATTTCAGCACCCTCAAGAGAACCTAGTCTTTTTACCTCATCCATAGGTAAAAAAGTAAGTAGAGAAAGACAGTTTTCAACATCAGCATCTGCAACATTTCTCCAGTATTGGTAGAACTCAAAAGGAGATGTTTTCTTAGGATCTAACCAAACTGCTCCAGATTGAGTTTTGCCCATTTTTTGACCTTCACTTGTAGTTAGTAGTGTAAAGGTCATTCCATATGCAGATTCACCTTCAACTCTTCTAATTAAGTCAGCACCTGCAATAATATTCGACCATTGATCATCTCCACCTAATTGCAGACGACAACCATATTTTCTAAATAACTCTAAAAAATCATAGGATTGCATAATCATGTAGTTAAATTCAAAGAAAGATAATCCTTTTTCCATTCTATTTTTAAAGCATTCTGCTGTTAACATTCTATTAACAGAGAAGTGTCTACCTATTTCTCTAATAAAGGAAACATAGTTTAAGTCCAATAACCAATTAGCATTGTTTTCTACAATGGCGTTACCTTCTGATAAATCGATTAATCTTTTACTTTGTTCAATAAAACAATTAACATTATGCTGAATTGTTTCTGGGGTCATCATTTGCCTCATATCAGTTCTTCCAGATGGGTCCCCAATCATTCCAGTACCACCACCTGCCAAGAATATAGGTCTATGCCCTGCTTTTTGAAGATGTGCCATAGCCATGAGCTGTACAAAATGACCTACATGTAAGCTATCTGCTGTTGGGTCAAAACCTATATAGAAAGTAACTTTCTCTTTACCTAACATCTCTCTAATTTCATCTTCATGTGTAAATTGTTTAACAAAACCACGTTGTTTTAAAACGTCAAAAACATTTTCCATTTTAAATCCTCCTCTTTAAATTCGTAAAAAGTATATTTTTCTATACAAAAATAAAAGGGCTATCTAGTCCTAAAGGACGAGATAACCCGTGGTACCACCTTAATTTACATCAAATAGATGCCTCAATCCATTATAACGGATGGAAACCGGCGAAGCTTTTAACTTCACAACTCCAGAATGTAATTCATCTTACCATGTACTATAGATCTTTCACCAGCCGATCTACTCTCTAGAATTGTAACCATGGGGACTACTTATTTCTTTCAATGTTTTAACAGTTAGTAGATATTTTGCCCTATTATATCATAAATTAGTCAATAATACAAGACTGTTTTATAAAATAAAGATATTGTTATTTTTACAACAATATGCGAAATATTTTAAATATACTGAATATTAAATTGAATTATGCAATAAATTTGATATAATAAATTAATAGCATTTTAAGATAGACATTGAAGATTATTTTACAAATTTAAAATATAAAAAGGATGGAGGGATTAATATGATGGATAATCAAAACTGTTGTTGTAATTATGCTGAAAGCAACAATAGCCTTATTATGGCTAAAGAAGAATTAAGAGCTTTTAAAGAAATGGAAGGAGGATTAATACCAGCACTACATAAGGTACAAGATATTTATGGATATCTTCCAGAGGAGGCTTTAAAGCTTATATCTGAAGAATTAGATGTACCCATAACTGATATTTATGGAGTAGCTTCTTTTTACTCTTTGTTTTCATTGGTGCCTAAGGGTAAGCATGTAGTAAGTGTATGTTTAGGCACTGCATGCTATGTTAATGGTGCTCAAAAAATTCTAGATAGATTAAGTGAGGAGTTAGAAGTAAAAGTAGGAAAGACAACTAGGGATGGTAAGTTTACCTTGCAATCAACAAGATGTATAGGTGCTTGTGGATTAGCACCAGTAATAATGATAGATGAAAAGGTATATGGAAGGGTAATCCCTAATGATATTCCAAAGATATTAAAGGATTTTGAATAAGGCCAAAGGGGGGATAAATAATGAAGTCTATTGAAGAATTAAATGAAATAAGGCAAAGTACTAAAATGCTAGTTAACCAAGGACAGGATAGAACTAATCCAAGAATAGTAGTTGGTATGGCCACTTGTGGAATAGCTGCAGGTGCAAATCTAGTGTTAGATACAATAATGGAAGAAGTAAGAAATCTGAATATTGCTGATGTAACTGTTGCACAAACAGGATGTATTGGTGTTTGTAGGCTAGAGCCTATAGTTGAAGTTATTATGCCAGGGGAAGATAAGATTACTTATGTTGAAATGACTCCTGAAAAAGCTAAGAAAGTAGTAAATCAACATATTAAAGAAGGTAAGGTTGTAGAGGAATATAATATACTTTTATCTCAAGATGAGGAACACAAAATATATAAATCCTTAAACGATGTAGATTTTTATAAAAAACAATTTAGAGTCGCTCTTAAAAATTGCGGTGTAATAGATCCTGAGTCAATAGATGAATATATTGCAGTTGATGGGTATAAAGCTTTAGAAAAAGTGTTATCGGAGATGAAGCCTAAGGAAGTAGTAGATTTAATAAAACAATCAGGTTTGAGAGGTAGAGGAGGTGGAGGATTTCCAACAGGATTAAAATGGGAATTTACTGCCAAGGCTCAAGGGGATCAGAAGTATGTAATATGTAATGCTGATGAGGGAGATCCAGGAGCATTTATGGATAGATCCATATTGGAAGGTGATCCTTATACGGTGTTGGAAGCCATGACAATAGCGGGTTATGCTATAGGTGCAAATAAAGGATATATTTATGTAAGGGCAGAGTACCCTATGGCAGTTAAGAGATTAGATAAGGCTATAATTAAGGCGAAGGAATATGGATTATTAGGTCAAAAAATATTTAGAACTAATTTTGATTTTGATTTAGAAATAAGACTAGGTGCTGGAGCCTTTGTATGCGGCGAAGAAACTGCTCTTATACATTCAATAGAAGGAGAAAGAGGAGTGTCAACTCAAAAACCACCCTTCCCAGCTAATAGTGGACTTTGGGGAAAACCAACATTAATAAATAACGTTGAGACCTTTGCGAATATAACTCAAATAATATTAAAAGGGCATGAGTGGTTTAAGTCTATAGGTACCGAAAAGAGTCCTGGCACTAAGGTTTTTGCACTTGGGGGTAAAATAAATAATCCAGGATTAGTAGAAATACCAATGGGGACACCTTTAAGAGATGTTATATACGAAATAGGGGACGGAATACCAAACAATAAGAAATTTAAGGCAGTTCAAACTGGAGGACCTTCTGGAGGATGTATACCAGCAGAACTTTTAGATTCACCTATTGATTATGATACTTTAATTGCCATTGGCTCTATGATGGGTTCTGGTGGAATGATAGTAATGGATGAAGATAATTGTATGGTTGATGTTGCTAAATTCTTTTTAGAGTTTGTTGCTGATGAGTCTTGTGGCAAATGTACACCTTGTAGAATTGGAACTAGAAGACTCTTTGAATTATTAGAAAAAATAACATCAGGAAATGGAAGCACTGCAGATATAGATAAATTAGAAAATCTTTCTCGTGAAATAAAGGCTACAGCTCTATGTGGATTAGGCCAGACAGCTCCAAATCCTGTTCTATCTACTCTACGGTATTTTAGAAATGAATATAGTGCTCATGTTAATAAAGAGTGCCCAGCAGGAGCATGCCAATCTTTAATAAGTTATGTGATAAATCACTCTAAGTGTATAGGCTGTAGTGTTTGTAGTAAGGTTTGTCCAGCAGATGCTATATTCGGAGAATTAAAAAAACCTTATACTATAGACCAATCAATATGCGTTACATGTGGAGCTTGTATTAGTAAATGTAAATTTAATGCTATAGAGATTCATTAATATTCAAAACAAGGAGTGATTAAATATGATTAAATTTACAATTGATGGTATTTCCTCTGAGGTACCTAAGGGGACTACTATACTTGAAGCCGCTAGGAGTTTAGGAAAGCATATACCAACATTGTGTCATTTAAAAGGTGTTAATAATAGTGGAAGCTGTAGAGTATGTGTAGTAGAAGTAGGACCCAAATTAGTATCATCATGTTCCGTTTTAGTGGAAGAGGGGATGAATATAAAAACTAACACCACTAAAGTTAGAGAAGCACGTAAAACCGTAGTACAACTTATACTATCTGATCATAAAAGAGAATGTACAACTTGTATAAGAAATGAAGGTTGTGAGCTTCAAGCATTGACAAGTAGTTTAAATATTAGAGATATAGAATATGAAGGTAAAAAAACAAAGGCAATCTTAGATTCATTATCTCCTTCAATAACAAGGGATTCTGAAAAATGCATACTTTGCGGACGATGTGTCAACACCTGTGCTAAGGTTCAAAGTGTTCATGCTATAGGATTTAATGAAAGAGGTTTTGATACTATTGTATCTCCTGCTTATGTAAAATCCTTAGATGATGTTTTTTGTACTAATTGCGGCCAGTGTATAGTAGCCTGTCCTGTAGGGGCCTTATATGAAAAGGAAAGTATTGATGAAGTATGGCGTGCAATATCATCTCCTGAAAAATATGTAGTAGTTCAAACAGCTCCAGCCATTAGATCTGCCTTAGGGGAAGAATTTGGAATGTCAAAAGGAACTAGAGTTACAGGAAAAATGGTAGCGGCACTTAGAAGATTAGGATTTGATAAAGTATTTGACACTGACTTTACAGCGGATTTAACTATAATGGAAGAAGGTACAGAATTAATAAATAGGTTACAATCTGGTGAAAATCTACCGCTTATGACTTCCTGTTGTCCAGGATGGGTAAAATTTATAGAGCATTTTTATCCCGATATGCTTAATAATCTATCGACATGTAAATCTCCACATCAAATGGAAGGTGCATTGATAAAGAGTTATTTTGCTCAAAAAATGGGAATCGATCCTGAAAATATAGTTAATGTATCCATAATGCCATGTGTAGCTAAAAAGTTTGAAAGTGCAAGGGAAGAATTGTCTATGGAAGGTATGCAGGATGTGGATTATGTTTTGACCACTAGAGAGTTAGCAAGGATGATAAAAGAAGTGGGAATAGACTTTGTAAATTTGCCGGAAGAAGATTTTGACAATCCTTTTGGAGAATCTACAGGAGCAGGTGTAATATTTGGAGTTACAGGAGGAGTTGCAGAAGCTGCCTTAAGAACTGTGTTTGAAATACTAGCTGGTAAGGAATTAGAGACAGTAGATTACAATATAGTTAGGGGTATAGAAGGTATTAAGGAGGCACAAATAGATCTGCCGAATGGACTTACAATAAACTCAGTAATAGCACATGGTCTTGGCAATGCAAGAGAAGTTATGGAAATGATAAAGTCGGGTGAAAAAGAATATCACTTTATAGAAATAATGGCTTGTCCTGGAGGTTGTGTAACAGGAGGCGGTCAACCGATAATTAATGCGGATTATAAAATGGATAACGATATAAGACTACAAAGAGCTAAGGCAATATATGATGAGGATGAAGCAAAGGTATTAAGAAAATCACATAAAAATCCTTATATTACTAGACTGTACGAAGAATTTTTAGGCGAACCCAATTCAGAAACAAGTCATAAATATTTACACACTCATTATGTTAAAAGAGAGAAGTTTTGGAAATAGAAAATAGTATTTATTCTGTAGTATTGGAAGCTTCCGATACTATAGTATTAAATTCAATATAGAATCCTAAGTGCAAAGATTTTCTGAGCAAAAGGGAATGTATAATATATTATTGCTATTATGCCTTCTAACTTTTGTTAGAGGGCATAATCTGTATTCTAGGGGAGGGATTATATGGATAAAAGATTGGGAGTAGTAGGCATAGTAGTTGAAGATATTAATATTGCATCAAAGGTAAATACTATACTCCATGATTATGCACATATCATAGTAGGTAGAATGGGTATACCCTATAGAGACCGAGGAGTATCTATCATTTCTTTAACGGTAGATGGGAATACAGATCAAATAAGTGCTATGACAGGAAAATTAGGTAAAATAACTGGAATAAGTGTAAAAACCGCATTGACAAAATCCTAATAAAATGCCGAATATTATTATAGGGAGTGATTATTGTGAAAAAGAAGTTTCCATTTTATTTATTGGCATGTATTTTGTTTCTATCTATGTTCTTAACAGGCTGTACCCCTAACGATAAAACAGGAAAACAAACTACAAACAATGAAGAAACAGAAATTGCACCAGATTCTATTGAAGTTAGTATTGGTTTTGTTGATGGCATTCCTGCTCTAAGCATTGCAAAACTTGCAAAAGAAACACCTCTATTTAAAGAAAATATCACTGTCGATTATGACCTAATTAAAGGGTCAGATTTAATTGTTTCTAAGGTTATGAATAAGGAATTAGATATTGCTATAGTTCCTTCTAACTTAGCTTCCATAGTTTATAATCAGGGAGAAAGCTATTTGATAGGTGCTTTGAGTGGATTTGGGAATTTATACGTTGTATCCAGGGAAACCATCCATTCTTTAGAGGATCTTAAAGGAAGAGAAATTACAACTATAGGGAAAGGCCTAACACCAGATATTGTTTTCCAATATGTACTAAAGTCAAATAGTATAGATCCGTTGGAGGATATTACAATAAATTATATGGGTGGTGCAACGGAACTAGCACCTGCATTTCTTTCAAAAAAGGCAGAGATTATATTAGCTCCAGAACCTATGATTAGTACTATTTTATCAAAGGATCCGACTGCAAAAATTCAATTTAGCCTTAATGAACTATTTGCCAAAGTCACAAAATCTGATCTTGGATTTCCTCAAACAGTACTTATAGTAAAAAAGGAACTATTAAATAATCATCCTGAATTTGTGAATTCATTTTTAGATGAGTATAATAACTCAGTTAAGTGGGCAATAGACTATCCGCAAGAATTAGAGAAGTATGGAATAGAAGTAGGTATTACAATACCTACGGATATCTTAAATAAAGACTCAATAAAAAGAATGAATTTAAACTTCATTTCAGGTAATCAAATGAAGGATGTATATATGAAGTATGTTAATGTTTTGTTTGAATTTGAACCTAAAACAATAGGGGGTAAACTTCCTAATGAAGGTATCTTCTTTACGAAATAATATTGTATTCGTAATATATGGCATAAGCTTTCTGTTGGTTTGGTCATGGTTATCTAAGGTAGTAAATCAAAGTGTGCTTATACCATCTCCAGAAGAGGTAATGTACTCTCTTTTGGAGATATTAAAATCTAAACCTGCCTATATTGTAATTTTTCATACATTAAGGCGAGTCATAGCTAGCTTTATAATTGCTTTAGCCTGTGCTCTTTTAGCTGGAATTATAGCTTATTTGCTACCTGTAGTTAGAAATTTACTAACACCTATACTTTATTTTTTAAAAGTCGTACCAGTGGTTGCTATTATACTATTAATACTAATATGGTCAAGTAGTGAAAAAGCTCCAGCTATAGTTGGATTTTTAATGGTATTTCCACTTTTGTATGAGGGAGTTATTAATTCTCTTTTATACATTGATGTAAAACTTTTACACATGACAAAGATCTACAATGTATCGGCAGTTTATCAAATAAAAGATTTGTATTTGCCAATTATTTTTAGGGGATTAGGGAATAGCCTTTCAACCGCCTTTGGTCTGGTATTTAAGTCCGTGGTAGCAGGCGAAGTGCTAAGTCACCCTAAATTATCTATTGGAGGTGCGATTTATAAAGAAAAGAACTATCTAAACACTTCAGGAGTTTTAGCTTGGCTAATAATTATGGTGATTATAAATATAATACTAGAAAAAATCATGAAGCGATTGGGCGGCGATAAAAATGGAAATCTTAAATATTGAAAAGAGGTTTGGGGAAACCCTTATTTTAGATAAAATTAGCTTAACTATATATCCTAAACAAATTAATGTAATTCTAGGTCCTTCTGGTTGTGGAAAAAGCACTTTACTCCAGATTATTGCAGGCTTAGATAAGGATTTTGAAGGTTATATAAATGGTATAACCCAGCATAAAATAGCATATGTTTTTCAAGAAGAACGCCTTCTAGAATGGAGGAACGTTGAAAAAAATATTCTGTATGCATCAAGTGGAAAAGTAGAAAAGGAGCGATTGCTGGATTATGGAAAAGCCTTAGGACTTTCTGAGTATTTGAAATATCGTCCCAGTCAACTTAGTGGTGGACTTCGTCAACGGGTTAATCTTCTAAGAGCTTTTCTTTATCCTGCTTCTTTACTATTAATGGATGAGCCATTTAAATCTTTAGATATCCAAACAAAAGAAGAAACAATAAATTTGTTTCTTCGAGTTCAAAAGGAAAAAGAATTAACTGTACTGCTTGTTACACATAGTTTAGAAGAGGCTATACAACTAGGTAATTATATCCATATTTTTTCTAACAAGCCTACAAGGAGATTAGATACTTTTACAAATCCGTATTTTTCTTCAGCAAAGACCTATTCTATTGAAGATAAAGAATCCTTTTTAAATGAAGTTAAAGAAATGATAAAAATAAAAAATTAATATTTTTTATATTAGATTTTTTATTGCTAAAATGATTAAAAGTACTCCAGACAGCCAAGATATATTAATGTCGAGCTTTTCGGCAAATTTTTTACCTATAAATACGCCTAGCCAGATAGCTATCATACCCCAAAATAAAGAAAAAAGTATTACCTGAATATAATTAATGTTTCCTAAGCTACTACCGAATCCGGCAGCTAGTGAATCCAAAGAAAGAGCTATAGCAAGATAAATAGCCTCTTTAGGATTAAGGTATTTAGAATTATCAAAATCGGCACTAGTTCCATCAATATATATATTAATTATTAAATCAGACATCTTTAGTTGTACTTCTTTATTCTGATTCGAAGGCTTTGCAATATAAGCTTTAATTAAACTTTGGAATAAATAAAATACACCTAAAAACAGTAATATTAAAAAGCTAAAGACTGATGTTATGTTTACTGGTATTATTTTTTTTACTATAGATCCTAAAAATATAGAAAATGCAAGTACGGATGAACAAGCTATATTAATAATAGCTACTGATATAAATGGTATTTTTATTTTATTTGTTCCATAAGCTATACTGGCTACGAATGCATCTAAGGACAATGCCAGTACTAATAATATAGATTCTGTCATAGTACCACTCCTTTTTAGCAAAACAAAAAATAATATTTTGCATACTAATAGTATAGGGTCAGATTTTTATTTAACTAACTGGTAACATGTTATTCATTTACTTATGTAATGGTTACATTCTAAAGGTTTAAATATGTAAAAAAGGTAAAGCAATGAAGTTAAATTTCATATGCTTTACCTTTTATTTATTAGAGTAATTCATTTTTTTTCATTTTCCTATATGTTATGAAGCCGATAGTATCTGCAAGGGCCCAGCCTATAGGAACAGACCACCATATTCCTCGTTGAGCTATCTGTGGCATGCTCGAAAGTGTGTAGGCCATAATTACCCTAGTGCCTAAAGAAATTACTGTAAGTATTAGAGATACTCTTAATGCTCCGATCCCCCTAAAAAATCCATAAAACATAAACAGGAATCCTATTAATACATAGAACATAGATATTACAGATAAATATTCTACTCCTAAATTAATTACATTTACTTCATTTGCATTAACAAATATTCTCATTAGATTACTAGAACTTACAAAAATTATTACAGATAATATTAAACAAAATATTATTATTGTGCGAGAAGCAGATTTTACCCCTTCAATTATTCTAGATGCATTTTTCGCTCCCTTATTTTGTGCAATATAAGTGGAAAATGCATTTCCGAAGTCTTGAACAGGTAAATATGCTATAGAATCTATTTTACCTGCTGCAGTAAACGCCGCAATAGTATCAGGTCCAAATGTATTTACAAGACCTTGAACACACACCATTCCAAATGTCATTATAGATTGTTGAATTGATGTAAGAAAACCGTATCTACCTACCATTAGTGCTATATTTTTATCAAAAACCATATCTTCACGAGATATTCTAATAATGGGTATCTTCATAAATGCATAGATTAAACATAAAATTGAAGAAACGGCTTGGGCAATTATTGTAGCAAGAGCGACTCCTACCACACCCATATCAAAAACTATAACAAAGACTAAATCTAATACAATATTAATTATAGCTGCTAATATTAAAAAGTATAAGGGAGTTCTTGAATCACCTATAGATCTTAGTAAGGCTGAACAGGCATTAAAAAGAAAAATAAATATAAGTCCTCCGAAAATAATCTGCAAATAGCTTTTGGAACTTTCAAGTATACTCTGAGGTGTTTTTATAAGTAACAGCATATGTTTTGTACTTGCTACTAGTAAAATTGAAAGTATAGCTGTAAAAATACTTATTGTAGAAAATGATATAAATATTGTTTTTTTAAGACTTGAATAATTTTTTTCCCCAAAAAAATGCGAATAAACAACTGAAGCACCTAAACATAAGCCGATTATTATGTAAGAAAAAAAGTTCATTAACATAAATGATGAGCCTACTGCAGCTAGTGCATTTTTTCCTATAAATCTTCCAACTACGACAGAATCTACAATATTATATAATTGCTGAAATAAATTTCCAACTAAAATAGGAAATGCAAATGTTAATATAGCTTTAGTTGGATTTTCCTTGGTCATATCAATTACCATAAGTATCACTCCTTAAGCTCTAATCTATTGTAGTCTAGCATGAATAAATATATAATGAAAATATTAATATATTATAGAATGTATATACTTTTTTATATAGGGAGAGTAATCTATGGATATAAAGCAACTTCTATACTTTGTTACTGTAGTAAACGAAGGAAATATTACAGCTGCATCAAAAAAACTACATATTGCACAACCTGCCCTTAGTAAGCAAATAAAACAACTTGAAGAAGAGTTAAATGCCAAATTATTTCATCGAGGACCAAGAAAAATAGCTCTTACTGATGCAGGCGAAATTCTTTTTACTAAAGCAAAGATTATGCTTGAATTGAAGCATTCGATAAAAAAAGAGTTAGAAGATAGTGAAAGCGGGTTTAAAGGAACATTAAAGCTTGGATCTATATCTGCTATATCCGCTGATTTATTAGAAAATAATCTTTTAAAATTCTATAAAAAGTATAATAAAATTAAATATGAACTCTATGAAGGCATCACACCTAAAATTATAGACCTATTGTTTTCACGAGTGATTGAAATTGGAGTGGTAAGAACACCATTTGAAACAACAGGTCTTGAAACTATCTATTTAAAAAGTGAACCAATGATAGCTGCATATAGCAATGATTATGATCTAGATAAGTTAGGAGATAGGATATCGATAGAGGAGCTTGATGGAAAACCTCTTATTATTTATCGTAGATTTGAAAATATAATAACTTCAGCATTTCAGAAGCTAGAAATTAATCCTTATATTTTCTGTATAAATGATGATTCCAGGACTTCTCTTTTATGGGCAAATTCTGGACTTGGTATTGCTATTGTCCCAATATCCTCTAAAAATCTTGTACTTGCTAATAATTTAAAATATAAAATTATAGATAATCAGTCATTATATACAAAGATTGCAATAATAACTCTTGAGAATGTTACTTTATCCGCTGTAGCAACCAATTTTTTAAATGAAATTACTGGAGACTATTAAAGTATATAACATGTTAGCAAAAATTTAATAATTTATTGGAACCTATTTATTTTTTTTGCGTCTAATAAAATGTAACACAAACAAACTTGAAAAGGAGAGAAATATTATGAAATATAAAAAGGCACTTGCAGGATTTTTATCCCTAACAATTGTATCTATTTCTGGATTTACAGTTTTTGCAAATAACACAGGAGATTTAAAAGCTATAAATGATTCTGGGAAAATTAAAGAAATCATGCCAATAAGAGAGAAACTAAATGAAGGAGAAGAATCTTATTTTAATTCTTTTAGTGGAGTAGTTAAAGAAATAAGAGACTTTGAAGGTGTAGAAGGATCAAAATTTGTATTGGTAGAAGGTGAACAAGGATCGTTAGCAAATATAGTAATATCTAAGGATACTTATATTGTAGATGATGCTGAAATTGCTGTAGGATCTACAATAACTGGCTTTTATAAAGCTAATGCACCAATGATTATGATTTACCCAGCACAATACAACGCTGAAGTTGTAGCTGTTGAAAACAAAGATCAAAATATTAAAGTTGATGTATTTAATAAAGATTTAATTAGTGCTGATAATTTATTAAAACTAAATATTTCTGACGATACAGAGATTATTTTAGAAGATGGTGAACCTTTTGAAGGCGACCTTGAAAATAGAAAACTTGTAGTGACTTACGATGTTTCTACAAAAAGCATTCCTGCACAAACTAATCCAATTAAAATAGTTGTATTGTTTGAACAGCCAGTGCATCCTAGTCTTGAGTTACCAGAAGAGGAAACAGGTACAGTAATAGGTGATGTTTCCACTATGGATATCGTTGTTAATGACGAGAAAATAGACGCTCCAGCAGCTTATACTAATGAAGATGGTACTGTTATGGTTCCACTTCGTGGAATTGCTGAAGCTTTAGAATTTGATGTAAACTGGGATAACGAGTCGCAAAGCATTATGCTTGGCAAAGGAATTTCTTTAAAAGTAGGCGAGGATAACTATATTTATATGAGAACTGCTCCTATTGAATTAGGAACTGCTCCAGAATTAGTGGAAGGAACAACCTTCGTCCCTCTAAGTTTTTTCAAGGAAGTAGTACGTATGAATAATGCATATGTGTTTGAGGGACAAATTGTAATAGATAATGCAGAAGTAATGGAGTAATCTGTTAATTAATTACAGGATACTATTACTGGTAAGTTAAAATTATAAGAATAAAAAATAAGCAGCTAGTGAGAAACCCCCTTTCATTAGTTGCTTATTTTATATTTATATAAAAGGTTTAATAGTAATTTAAGGCTGTTTAGTACTTCTTTATGAAATTTGTAGGGGTAGTAGTAATTTATATATTGAAACATCGTAATATTATGATATAATGATATAGTATAGTGTTTTATCATAAAACACAAAAATGCTGTGGCATTATAAAATTCACTTTATTGGAGGTTAGTATAGTTATGAGTTTAGAAGCTACAAAAAAGGTAGTAAAAAGAAAAGCCCAAGTTATAAAAGATGATTGTGTTGCTTGTGGAACTTGTGTAAATGTATGTCCAATAGAAGCAATAAAAATTATTGCTGGGGTATTTGCAGAAGTTGATCAATCTAAATGCGTCGGATGTTCCAAATGTATAAAAGAGTGTCCCGCTTCTGTAATAGAAATTATTAGTAAGGAAGAGGTGAAAAAGTATGACTAAAAAGAAGAAGAAGGCCTGGTATGAATATTTATATATTGTGTCATCCCTGTATTTAGTACTTGGTTTGTTTAACATACTCTTTGCTTGGTTGGGGATACTATGCTTTGCTATTCCATTAATTATTTCATTGACTGGTGGAGGCAAAACCTATTGTAACCAATATTGTGGTCGAGGACAGTTATTATATCTTCTTGGTACTAAATATAAATTGTCAAGAAATAAACCGATTCCTAAGTTTTTAAGATCAAAATGGTTTAGATACGGATTTTTAATTTTTTTTATGACTATGTTTGGAAATATGCTTTTTAATACTTACCTGGTTTTTGCTGGAGCTAGAGGATTGAAACAAGTTATAACCTTACTTTGGACATGGAAGCTACCTTGGAATTGGGTAAACACAAGCTTTGTTTCTCCATGGATAGCTCAATTCGCATTTGGGTTCTACAGTATGATGTTAACTTCAACAATAATAGGTATAATAACTATGCTTTTATATAAGCCTCGCGCATGGTGTGTATATTGTCCTATGGGAACTATGACTCACGGTATTTCTATTTTAAAATATAAAAGTGAATCAACAAATTAAAGTAGACATAAATGAAAATATAAAAAACTGAAGTGGGTTATTTTATCTAATCTGCTTCAGTTTTTCAATTAGCAATATAGGTATAAATACTTGTATAATTATTGTATATTTAGTATTATACTTATTTTAAATATATGATCGATAGTATATTAATATAGTAATACAATAGTAAGATTAAACTATGCAACTAAGTGAAGGATTGATGTTTTGTGAATATAATAGACTCAAATGAAGTTGTAAAGAAATTGATAAATAACAATAAGATGGTATTAGTGTACTTTGGAAGTAAGACTTGCGGTGTATGTAGTGCTATGAAACCAAAGGTAGAGGAAGTTCTTAAAATATATCCTAAAATTAGGAGCATTCAAGTTGATGTAGAAAAATCGATGCAAGTATCAGCAACCTATGATATTTTTACTATTCCTGCTATTCTTGTATTTATTGAAGGAAAAGAGACAATAAGAGAGGCTAGATATATTAGTATGCAAGATATAGAAAGAAAGATTTCAAGGTATTATGATCTAATATTTGAGTAATTCAACTTTACCATATTTAAAGTCTTACACAAACTTTAATAATGGCTTGGATTTTCATTAGATTCATATATTGTCTTTAAAGAATTGTTTTCTTAGGAGCTGAATATGTAATGATAAAAAATTTATTAGATAAAAAACAAAACATTTATTTAGACGGGGCTATGGGAACTAATCTTATGAAAATAAATAATAAAAGACTAGCAAACATGGAAACATTTAGCTTCTCTAATCCTGAATCAGTTAAAAAAGTGCATAGGGACTATCTTTTAGCAGGTAGTGATGTTATTTTAACCAATACATTTGGTTGTAATCCTATTAGACTATGGGGTACTAATATAAATCCTAAAGAAGCTATTTTAAGAGGAATAAATATAGCTCAAGATGCTGTTTCTTCTATCAATGATGAGGATAAAAAATATATAGCTTTAGATATTGGTCCAATTGGAAAACCTATAGATGATAAAAATATTACTTCTAATGAGGTTTACGATATGTTCGCTATGCAGGCAAAATTAGGCACAGAAAATGGTTGCGATTTAATATTTATAGAAACAATGTATAATTTAAATGAATTGATTATAGCGATAAAAGCGTCTAAAGATAATTCTAATCTTCCTATTTTCGCTAGTTTTATTCTGGGAAAAGATATGAAATTATACTCTGGTGAAGATATTTCTTTAATCATTAATACCTTAGAAAATCTCCATGTGGATGCAATAGGGGTTAACTGCTCATTTGGTTCCTTTGATTCAATTAAAATAATGAGTGAGATTACGAAGCTTGTATCATTTCCTTTAATTTGCAAACCTAATGCTGGCATGGTTATAAAAGATTCTGATTCTCACGAGATAAATTCAACGGAGTTTTCTAATCATATGAAAAAAGTAAATGAGATGGGGATCAATATTTTAGGAGGATGCTGTGGTACTGATTCAAATTATATCAGAGATATGATAGCAGTTTGTGGGAAGTGAAAATATGCTCATTATTCTAAATGAGAAGGATTTACTTTGTGGTTTGAAAGTTAATCGGTTTTTAATCCAGCACCACATAGGGGTAAGATTACCTTACCAATTATTTTATGATTGTATTTTTTATTCCTAGTTCCTTTGCTTTTGAAATCAAAACAACAGCACATCTATCCTTAAAGGATAAAGTCAGCATTAAATAGTCTCGACCTTGACTAATAAATCTGGATTGTCTTTTTCTAATGCAACAATAGGACTTAAACCTTCTCCCATTGAAATATCTTTCCATAAGCTAAAGTTATCATCAAAAGGCAGTGCTTTTATATACCTAAATAAGCTCCACTCTGCCCTTAGTATATTTTTTATCTAAAAACTGAAATTTAGACATACTAAAAATATATAAAATATTATAAATATCATATAAAAACCAACTTAGAAAATCAAGTTGGTTTATCACAGATAATATTAATTTAGGATAAATTGTAATTAACTAAGATTTTCTTTAATGACCTTCGGACTCATCCAACGGATCAAGTTTAATTTAGAGCCTGCTTTATCATTAGTGCCGGATAGTCTGCCGCCTCCAAATGGTTGCTGTCCTACTACTGCTCCTGTTGGTCTATCATTTATATAAAAATTACCTGCAGTATGAACCAATTCTCTTTCGCATTCTGCTATTGCATATCTATCTTTTGCATAAATCGAACCTGTCAGCCCATATTTAGATGTATTATTGCATAACTTAAGAGTATCTAGATAATCCTCGTCATTGTATATGTACACAGTTAAAACTGGTCCGAATATTTCCTCTTCCATAGTCTTAAAATGTGGGTTATTGGTTACTATTACAGTAGGTTCTATAAAATAACCGACACTGTCATCGCATTTGCCGCCAAAAAGTATTTCTGCTTCTGTGGAATTCTGAGCAAATTCAATATACTCCTTCACTGTATTGAAGGATTTTTTATCAATAACCGCTCCCATAAAATTAGTGAAATCTTCTACACTTCCTACCTTTATATTATTAACTTTTTCTAGTAGATTTTCTTTAATGGATGGCCATAAGCTTCTTGCTATGTAGGCTCTGGATGCTGCAGAACATTTTTGTCCTTGATACTCAAAAGCCCCCTCGAGAATGCCACGTGATACAGCTTCTACATTAGCAGAATTGTGGACAATAATATAATTTTTCCCCCCTGTCTCTCCTACAATTCTTGGGAAGGTTTTATAATTAGATATATTATTTCCTATTGTTGTCCACATATCTTGGAACACTTTTGTTGAACCGGTAAAATGTATTCCGCTAAGGTTTTCATTAACCATAACAGTATCTCCTATATCTTTAGGATTTCCGGGAATAAAGTTTATAACACCATCTGGTAAACCTGCTTCCTGAAATAATTTATATACCATATATGATGAATAGACTGCATTTGATGCAGGTTTCCATACAACAGTGTTACCAGCTATGGCTGGAGCCCCAACAAGATTACTACCTATAGCAGTAAAATTAAAAGGAGACACAGCAAAAATAAATCCTTCGAGAGGTCTATACTCCATTCTGTTCCATACAGATTTTGTAGATATAGGCTGTTCACTGTATATTTGATGTAAGCAAACTGCGTTATATCTCATAAAATCTACTAATTCACATGCTGAATCTATTTCAGCTTGTTTAAAAGTTTTGCTTTGAGAAAGCATAGTAGCAGCATTAAGTTTAGCCCTCCAAGGCCCAGAAGCTAATTCAGCAGCTCTTAAAAATATGGCTACCCTGGATTCCCAATGTAATCTTTCCCAATTAATTTTTGCTTGTAATGCTTCTCTAATAGCCATTTCAACTTCTTTTTTTCCTGCTTTATGATATTCTCCTATTATTTTTTTATTATCATGGGGAATTATACATTTTCCTTTATTGCCAGTCCGTATTTCTTGACCTCCTATTATAACAGGTATATCAATAAATGAGGATTTTATATGTGACAATTCATTTTCAAGCTCCACTCTTTCAGGGCTTCCAGGTAAATACTTTAATACTTTTTCGTTTTTAAAATTCAGCTCTTTTGAAATGTTATTATTCATAGACCTATCCCCTTATATTTATAATTGTTGGTTTTTATTTGCTTCTGATAATATAAGCATAGTAAAAGTATCTGACATACCTTCAATTTTCAATAGTTCATCATGAAGCAGAGTTACCTGTTCTGTTAAACTTGCTCTAATTTTAAGCATTATGCACCATTGTCCAGTAATCCTATAGCATTTTTCTATAGTGAGCCCTTCAATCTTTAAATTTATTACCTGCTCCATAATTTCTTTAAAGTCTGATGTCCTTACATTAATAAATACAATAGCTCCAATACCCTGGCCAACTTTACTCCAATTGATTTCTGTATTATAGTTTTTTATTATTTTAAAATTTTTATATCTATTTCATCCATAAAACCCCTCCTTTTGTGACTATATTATATGAATAGTTATAATATTACAACTATTAGATTTAAATACAACCGAAATATTACGAATAGTAATTTTACTATAATTAATATATGGGTAACTTTTTATTTACTTTTATAATCATAGTCCTATACCTTTACTTTATAAATATATATGATAAAATTACTTCAGACTCAGTTCAGTAATGTGAATTTAAATTGATAGGAGGACTATGTATGAAATATACAACAAAACGTACTGCCCACCTAGGCTCTGTGCAAAGACAACATGAAGCAGAGGGAACAAGTCTTGTTCAGAGCCGAATTTTATTAGATTAATTTAGCTTTAAATTGTTTTGTGTGGTCTTTGCTTCGTTATTTACAGATTAAAAAGTAGATAGGAGCAGGGATTATGAAATATGAAAAGGCACAAAATATATTGCCAGAAGATGTAATTGAATTAATTCAACAATATATAGAGGGTGGGTATTTATATATACCTGTAAAACGTAAGAACAAGAAAGCTTGGGGAGAGAATAGTGGTGCAAAAGATAGCTTGAAGGAAAGAAATAGGGAG